>JABFSV010000437.1 GCA_013140405.1 Methyloglobulus sp.
GGCGGAAGCATTTTGTTGCAGCAACTCCCAGGCTTGTTGGGGGGTCAGGTTTTCGATCATTTGGTTTGAAGAATTATTTACGATTGCGGGCGTATCGGAATATTTCGATTAACATCAACCCACTATAATCGGCTATTATCGCATTCATTCCTTTTTGGTCAAGGAATCAACGAATTAGTTTGCAATCAAAGTCAATATTCAAGGCTTATTGAGAGCCAACCATTTCAATGCGCCTTCCCCAGCCATCCGGCCACTGGCAAAACAGGCGCTCAGTAAATAGCCCCCGGTTGGCGCTTCCCAATCCAGCATTTCACCCACACAAAATACGCCAGGTAAGTTACATAGCATTAGATGTTCATCAACGGCATCAAAACTGATGCCACCCGCACTACTGATGGCTTCGGCAAGAGGCCTGGTCGCCGCTAGTTTGATAGGTAGCGCTTTGGTTGCCGAACAAAGTTTGATGGGATCGTTAAAATCCGTCGCAGGTACGATTTCCCGCAACAATCCTGCCTTTATGCCCTCAATGCCTAAACGCTTACGAAGATGGTTGGCCATCGACTGTTTGCCACGGGGCTGAGAAAACCTCTCTATCAAGAAAGTCAATGATTTATCAGGCATTAAATCCAGGGTTAGGGTAGCTGATCCTTTCGCAGCAATTTCCTCGCGCAAGGGTGCAGATAGTGCGTAAATAAGGCTACCCTCAATGCCTGTAGCCGTTACTACACAATCGCCTTGTCGTTGAAGCTCATTGAAAGTAGCTTTGACAGATTTCAAAGGTTGGCCCGCAAAACGCCCACGAAAATATTCGCTCCAAGCCACATCAAAGCCACAGTTTGCAGGCGCTAAAGGCACAATCTGGACACCCCGTTGAACCAGTAACGATACCCACGCGCCAGTTGAGCCAAGCTGAGGCCAACTGCCACCGCCTAAAGCCAATACACAAATATCGGCATTAACTTCCTTATCCCCTTGGGGTGACATAAAACGGAGGATTTGCGTATTTGTCCCGCTCCAACCCAGCCATTGATGCCGCACATGAAAGGTCACGCCACTTTGTCGAAGTCGGTGTAGCCAAGCTCGCAGCAATGGCGCGGCTTTCATCTCAGCCGGAAAAATACGCCCTGATGAGCCGATGAAGGTATCAATGCCTAATTGATGCACCCATGTCCTTAATGCATCTGCATTAAAGCGATCAAGCATCGGTTTTATGTTGCCACTACGTGAGCCGTAGCGTGACAAAAACAAATCGTAGGGATCAGAATGGGTAATGTTCAAACCGCCTTTACCTGCCATCAGGAATTTACGGCCTACTGACGGCATCAAATCATAGACGTTAACCTTGATTCCCGCTTGGCTGATAACCTCGGCAGCCATCAATCCGGCGGGTCCGCCACCAATAATTGCGACGGTTTTGGGTGAAAGCTTGGGTGCTGTTTGTGTATCAGTAGACATTAAGTTTATGATGCAATGAACATTTTGAGATTACCCTGTTTTATGAAGCCAACTAAAAATAATATCTTTAAAAACATTCCGGCAATCATACCTGAAGAGCTGTTTGAAAACTTGCTAGTTCGGGAAAACCTTAAAATTGAACGGATCATTTCCCACGGACACAACACGACCGCCGGGGAATGGTATGACCAAGCCTGGGATGAGTGGGTGATATTGCTACAAGGTGAGGCGATATTGGGCTACGAAGACGGAAATCAGGTCAACCTGACAGCAGGTGACTACGTGTTAATTTCAGCCCATAACCGTCACAGAGTTGAATGGACGCAGCCAGATTCAACTACGATCTGGCTGGCAATTCATTATGTACCGTCCGAGTAAAATTGCTATTTTTTCTTTGGCGCGACTTTAGGCGCGTCGGGTGTTGGTACAGGCACAGGTTCGGGAATCGGCACCGGCACGTTTGCTGTGCTTGCGGCAGATTGCCTCTTATGTTTTTCAAGTATTTGTTGTTGTCTGTGGCCTTCGCCATACATGGTCATCACAACCATGACTAAAACCGTCGTAATGATGGTAATCAGCCAGCGGGTGGGTTTCTGCATGAAGAATAATGCCCATTTTGGCTTGATCATCCCGACAACAAAAAAAAGCAATGTCAAAATACCCAGATTAATCGCATGTAATACCATTTTTTTTCCTGAAAAACTTAAACAAATTTGCGCCGCATTATCCTGTAGCTAAGGCCTGTTTTGCAACATAACACAAAATTTCCAGATGAAAACACTTAGTTCAGTTAGATATTATGGTGATGGCAAGGCTCATAGCCATTTAGCATTGGTGCATTATCCATGCTTTATTCAAGATGACTGCTAGAATCTGTAGTATAAATTTTGATAAAGTGATGAACATTTGTTACATAACACGTCAAATGAATTTAGGGTAACCAATCAGGGGGAATTATGAGTGCAGGTGTCGTTTTTTTAACATTACTGGTCTTTGCTGTTGTGTTGGTGGTTATGAGCGTCAAATCGGTGACCCAAGGCATGGAATTTACTGTTGAACGCTTTGGGCGGTATACCAAGACCTTAACGCCAGGCTTAAATATCATCATGCCAGTTATCGATAGGATCGGTGCCAAAATGATTATGATGGAACAAGTCATGAACGTGCCGTCCCAGGAAATCATCACCAAAGACAATGCGATGGTTACTGTCGATGGCGTGGTGTTCTATCAGGTCATCGACACACCCAAAGCGGCGTATGAAGTTAGGAATCTTGACGCCGCCATCTTGAACCTGACCATGACCAATATCCGTACCGTAATGGGTTCTATGGACTTGGATGAGCTGTTGTCCAAGCGCGATGAGATCAATGCCCGTCTATTATCAGTAGTCGATGAAGCCACTGGCCCTTGGGGCATTAAAATCACCCGTATTGAAATCAAGGACATTTCCCCACCTAAAGATTTGGTTGAAGCGATGGGGCGGCAAATGAAAGCCGAACGCCTGAAACGCGCCTCCATCCTGGAAGCAGAAGGCTTACGGCAATCCGAAATACTCCGTGCAGAAGGCGCACAGCAAGCAACTATTTTGGAAGCCGAAGGCCGTAAGGAAGCCGCCTACCGCGATGCCGATGCCCGCGAACGGCTGGCGCAAGCCGAGGCCAAGGCAACGATGATGGTTTCAGAAGCCATTGCCAAAGGTAATATTCAGGCGGTCAATTATTTTGTGGCGCAGAAATATATCGAATCTTTAAAAGATATCGCCTCAGCGAGCAACAGCAAAATCATTTTCATGCCCTTGGAAGCCGGAAATGTCATAGGCGCGTTGGGTGGCATTTCCGAGCTGGCAAAAGAAGCGATGGCTAAAAAGGGGTAGATCATGGCTGAATTTGTGTTCTGGTACTGGTGGGTGCTGGCGTTTGCGTTCCTTATCCTGGAAATGCTCACGCCAGGATTTTTCTTCATGTGGCTGGCGGTTTCGGGGTTATTTACAGGTTTAATCGTTTGGTTAATTCCGGCGCTAAGTTTAAATATACAAGTATTTGTTTTTTCAGTGCTTTCAGTTCTCGCCGTTACAGCTTGGCGATATTACGGCAAAAAATACCCCACTGAAACCGACCAGCCCTTGCTGAATAAACGTGGCGCACAATACATCGGCAGGGTTTTTTCACTGCACGAACCGATAGTAAACGGTCAAGGCAAAATCAAAGTGGACGATTCCATCTGGAAAGTTAACGGTGAGGACTGCGACATCAGCACTAAAGTCAAAGTGACTGGCATTCGGGGGATGGTATTTGATGTGGAAAAAGTAGGATAAGCCACAGTTATTCATGCGGTTTTAGAAGTTTGCCCAGACGCGGTTCGTAGAATCTCATTTATCTAAATGAGTCCTTTGACGATAGCATTCGCCTCAGTTGTCGCCAATACAGCATTCCAGAGGCCATATCATCGGGAGTAAAAAATGAATTGGTTTCTAGCAGCACTCAAGAAATACGCCGACTTTACCGGACGCGCCCAACGAAGTGAGTATTGGTACTTTTTTTTGTTTTACCTCTTGATTTACATTGCATTAGCCATTGTGGACAGTTTAATGGGATCGTTAGATGAGAATACCGGTGTTGGTATCCTCACGGGGATATTCACCCTGGCAATGCTAATACCTTCAATTTCTGTCGGAGTCAGGCGGCTTCATGACACGGATAGAAGCGGATGGTGGATGCTCATTGGATTAATCCCAATCATTGGAGGAATAGTATTGCTGGTGTTCTGCGTCCAAGATAGCCAAGCAACCGATAATCGGTTTGGTAGCAATCCGAAAATGGTAACGTAACTTGATTTTTATGAAGCAAGCAAAGGGCGTAGCTTTAATAGTCCCAGATTCCGCTTCGTTCCATCCAAATCTAGGGATATGAAACGTATTGATTGAATAGATACAAATTTTTGGCAAAAAAAAGCGCATTATCGACTAGGAGAAGTAGAAAATGCGCTAGTGCTTTAAAAAAGCAGGTTTACCACGAGGAGCTAACACACGCAAACTGCGTATGTAATAAACAAAGCAGTTATGATGCCAACTTTTATATAAGCTCAATTTTATTATTTTTTATGTTAAAAAACATTATATTACGTGTAAAATAAAGTCGTTTGGGTGGCTTTTATTGGCCACAAAACTATGCTCAAAATCATCAGTAAGTGACAATATTTGTCTTATTGATTCGGCCTTTTAATGTTTGAACCGTTCGTACTGAACTTGTCCCACAGGGACTTCCGATGGTCGTCGAAGTACAGGCCGCCTTTCGACAGGCTCAATACCCCAAGAGCATAAAGGCGATTAAAACTTAACAAGGCCGAATCTATAATTTCAGTAAACTTAGCAGTGTATGTTTGAATAAGCCCACTAAAAGCACTTAGGACGACCGATGTTCGTATTAAGC
>JABFSV010000539.1 GCA_013140405.1 Methyloglobulus sp.
ATATCCATGAAGAAGTCCGCTCGTGGACTTACATGAAATTTCCTTATCTGTTGGCGCTTGGCAAAGAAAACGGCTGGTATCGGGTTGGGCCACTCGCACGGGTTAATAACTGCGACACTATCGGTACGCCTTTGGCGGAAGCGGCACGGGTGGAATTTAAAGCCCACAGCAACGAGGCAATGGTACATAGCACGTTGGCTTATCATTGGGCACGCATGATTGAAGCCTTGCACTGTGCTGAAAGCATTAAAGATTTGCTTCATGATCCTGACATTCTGGGCAATGATTTAGTTGCTCAAAGCGAAAAGCGTTATGAAGGCATTGGCGTGATTGAAGCGCCGCGCGGCACTTTGTTTCATCATTATCAAGTCGATGAAAACGATATTGTCACCAAAGCCAATTTAATTGTTTCGACCACCAGCAATAACATGGCGATGAATGAGTCGGTACGGCAAGTGGCGGCGGAATATTTATCAGGTCGGGAATTGACCGAACCTTTATTGAACAATCTGGAAGTCGCAATCCGTGCTTATGATCCGTGTCTTTCCTGCGCCACCCACGCCGTCGGAAAAATGCCGTTGCAGCTTGAGTTGCTGGATATTGAAGGCAAACTGATTGATAAGCTGGTTAAACACAGTGACGGTCAAATCGAGCGCATCTAAATGGTTAAACCGATATTGCTGTTTGGCTATGGCAATCTCAGTCGTGGCGATGATGCCTTAGGGCCATTGTTGCTGCAATACGTCGAGGACAAGGTCTGCCTGGAAGCGATTGAAATTCTGACTGATTTTCAGTTGCAGATTGAACACGCACTGGATTTGGAAAACCGGACATTGGTATTGTTTGTTGATGCATCTGTTTCTTTTATTGGTGCATTCGATTTTACCGAACTTACACCAGCCAGAGACAATAGTTACACCACCCATGCCATGAGTCCGGCAGCAGTTTTAGCTGTTTATCAAGAAATTAAAAAGCAAACTCCTCCGCCGTGTTTTCTCTTGAGCATTAAAGGCGAATCGTTTGAACTGGGCGAAGGCTTAAGCGCAAACGCTAAGGACAATTTAGCGCAGGTGTGTCGATTTACTGAGCAATTATTGCAAAATATCGATATTAAAAGATGGCGAGTTTTGGCAAGTTATGCATGAGCTGTCGTTGCTAGAGAACGTGCGGGAAATTTTAGAAGAACATGCAGTAAGTCAGCACTTTAGCAAAGTCTCAAAAGTTACGTTGGAAATCGGTAAACTGTCATGCGTAGAACCGGAAGCCTTACGTTTTGGGTTCGATGTGGTGATGAAAGGCTCGCTGGCCGAAAATGCCGAGCTGATAATCTCCGAACTGGATGGACTTGGGGTTTGCCAGCAATGTGGACAACAATTAGTTCTGGAAACACTGTATGAGCCTTGCGCTTTGTGCGGCAGTCCTGATGTTAAAATATTGCAAGGTAGGGAAATGAAGATTAAGGATTTAGTTGTTATTTAGTGATAACTGAAAAAAAGCGCTTGTATAAGAAGTGTATACCTCTTTATGTAAGGAATACTTAAGTCCTTTATACGATTTTATTTTTTGAGTTTTTTATGTCCCCAATAATTACACGAATATTCCTTGGCCTAACGCTTCTCGTATCGATTGCCGTAGCTTGCTTTTCGTTTCAGGGGATTCAATCTGGTCAAAACGAAGCCTGGGCTACTCTCGCTGCTTCTCTTGCAGTTATCACCTCAGTGGTTTCTGCTTGGGGTGCGCAACGAGTTGTAGAATTGGAAGAGCAAAAGCTGGAACCTTATCCATATCCTCATTTCGATCTAACAAGTCATCCTGGGTTAATATTTGTTAAGATCACAAACTTTGGGGGAGGGCCTGCGTATGAAATTAAACTTTCTTGGGATAGTCCACTAAAAGACTCAAAAGGGGATGAAATTAATTTTAACAACAGCAATTCATCTGGCGAGTTAGCTATACTTCTTCCAGGCCAATATATATCAAGGTTTGTCGATGGGAGTGCTGGACTTTTTGAACGAGAAGGTAATCACATTTATAAAGGAAATATAAAATTTAAAGATGGCAAGGACAAAGATAGGTCATGCCAATTTATTCTTGATGCCGGATCTTATAAGAAAAGCCCTTTGTTCGATAATGAGGTTCTCAAAACACATCGCGAGCTACAAAAAATCCCTGGCCTTATACAATCTCTCGCTGAAAAAGTCGAAGAAATAGCACAACAGTTAAAGCGCGATCAGGATGTGGATAAAATTTAATAATTAAAACTACCTAATCTTTTCAAAATAAGCTACGCAAGTTAATTATGTGCGGAATATGCGGTTGCGGTCAAACGGGAAATACATCTAAATTCCAGCCGATTGCTGGAAAACTTAAGCCTATTCTTGCCCATCATTATAACCATCCCGGCCATGACCATGAGCATCACGATAACGAACGCCTGATTAAAGTCGAGCAGGATTTGCTCAGTAAAAATAATGCTTACGCTGCACAGAACCGCGCGTATTTTCAACAACATCATATTTTTGCCCTGAATATGGTTTCAAGCCCCGGTGCAGGAAAAACCACCTTGCTGGTCGAAACCATCCTTAGACTCAAAGACCGTTTTCCCATTGCGGTTATCGAAGGCGATCAACAGACAGAACACGATGCGGATCGGATCAGGGCAACTGGCGTACCAGCCTTGCAAATCAACACCGGCCGCGTTTGCCATCTGGATGCACACGGCATTGGTCATGCGGTCACGGAGCTAGGTATCAAAGATCACAGTCTGCTGGCTATCGAAAATGTCGGCAATTTAGTGTGTCCATCTTCATTTGATTTGGGTGAGGCGCATAAAGTAGTCGTATTGTCAGTAACCGAAGGCGATGACAAACCGATCAAATACCCCAATATGTTTCATGCAGCGGATTTAATGATTATCAACAAAACCGACTTATTGCCGTATGTCGATTTTGATGTAGGACGTTGTATCCAATACGCCAAACTGGTCAATCCAGACATACAGATCATTAAATTATCATCGACTAAAGGCGATAATTTTTCAGCCTGGACGGATTGGCTTTCAGGGCGGGTTAAGCCATCATAGCGCCAATTAAGGTTGGGCCGAATCTCTAAACCAATAGCAAGTGTCTTATTCTGCATGGCTCAACAGTGCTAAAAAATAGTTCAATTAAGTAAGCTAAAGACTGTCTTAATTCGCTCAGCTTGGCGACATCATGAGCTGTTGCTTACTCAAACAAGCGGAGTTTCTTTGGGTTTGACTTTATGGACAAAGTTGTATCGTGCTTGATGATAATTTACTTCACCAGTGATACATTTTCTGAAGAAATTCATTTTTATTTTTTGCAGTTCGGCAGTACCGTAGAGCGGAATAGCGTGGCGTATTCCGTCGCATGGTCTAATAACGGGGCAACATGCCTCGTCCGGCTGGGTAATTCGTCCATGAAAAAATATTTGCTTGTCACTGGCTTGTTGTTGGGCGCTTGCTCGAATCTTCCCCATTGGGCAGCACAAACTTGATGTCCAAGGTTCTCAAATATGTTTGCAATCCAGCGTCTTGCAGGGGTATTAAATGGGCTTCACGGGAGGAGTCGTTATAATGGGCGTGCCAGTAGCCCGGAGGAGTGATGAAAGCTGAATATGGCTTCCAGTCTACTCTGGTCGGGTTTAATATTTCCCCTCTCGCGGAGATCCTTGGGCCAACAAGCGTATAGCAACCTGGGACACAATCTAAGATTAAATCCAGGGCAACAGATTGATGCCGATGCGGTAATTGGACTGCGTTAATTGGCAGCACCCCGAGCATGGCCCAAAGCGTGTGGGTCACCGTCAAAGTTTGATCCATTGCCTTGTTGGCAAGCAGCACACTAATGCGGCTTCGGTTCGCAGCCTCCGCTTCCTTTTTTACTTTGTCTAATTCCCGCAGGGAATCCGCTGATGTGTAAAGCGTTGGTTTGAACCGTTGAATGTTTGCTGTGGCACCCAGGTATCTCAGCAGCGGCTCATCATGAACAAGGTAAAATGCAGAATCGGCCTCAGCAATATGATGTGTTTCCTTACCCATCGGCAAGACTACAAAATCGCCCGTTTGCCAGGGTATGCTTATGCCGTCAAATTCAGTCAGCCCACTTCCATAGATGACATAAAATAGCTGCGATGTTGCATTAAAAGCCGTAGACAACCCTTCACCGGCCAGGATACGCACGAAGTTGGCACAAAGTGCTGGACTGGTCGCAGGCCCTTCGCAACCTAATTCCGCGCTTATATCAAGCGGGATAATTCGGGTGCTGCCAGTTTCATGCAGCTCGCTGCCAAATTCTGCAAACGGTATTTGGGAAATTGCTCCAGACCCAATTGGGTCTGCGGCTTTTGTATATTCATAATATTTACCATTCTCTATTAAGCTGTTGATATGAATTTTCTTTTCCGATGTCGTCATGGAACTCGCCTCTTAGGTAACGGTTAATGATCAATTAGATAAATTCGGCTTCAGCTTGAAACTGGTTTCCAAGTTATCCTATTTTTTTCATTAAAAATTTACTTGGTTTGACAGGCATCATGCTGATTGTTGAGCAATACTGGCGCTGATTTACATTACTATTGTTATCAATTAGCCTTCAGTTTCAGGTTTTTCTTCAAATCTGTCCAATAAAATTGCCGCCAACATAGCACTCATGACCTTCAGCACAGGGCAATTATCCAATCAACTGTAGCAATTAAGGTTGGTATTGTTAGATTAATATAGTCATCATACACTTTCCCATGACCTATACGGCGGAAGGCTACAACAGCCTGTTGCGGTACGGCTTGGCAAGGTTGAAACGGAAAACCAAGTGTTACAGCAAAAGCCAAGGCATGCTTG
>JABFSV010000444.1 GCA_013140405.1 Methyloglobulus sp.
CAATACGACTAAAGTCTTTAGGAATCCCGATTTTTTGTGAGTTTTATAAGTTGTCTGTCTGTCTGCATTTAACATTCTGTTTTCCTTATATTTAGTTAACGATATTTATATGCAAAACCTTTGTTTTATGTAAAATATTCAGTAGGCAAATGTATTTACATCCGATAGATTTCGCAGGTGATGATAAACATTAATAGCTTAAAAAAGATATACGTAGAACTACCTATAGGTGGGAAATGAAGTAAAAACAGATGGAAGCCGGACGAGACCTGCAACAATCCCGCCCAGCTTTTGTTCCCATTACATATCGACCACCGAAAGTGGCAAACGTAATCCTTGTTTAGTCAATTTCGGGTGCGGAAGAATGCACACTTACGCGGAAATTGTCGAAGCGGGCGGTGTAGTTCGCCCGCTTACTGCTCGGACCACCACTAACGTCTCCATCTGGACGCGCAAAGACCAACATGGCACAGCGCAATAAGAGGTCTGAGGAACTTGGAGCAGGGACGGCACCTATAAATTGGTCGTCGATGAAATAGGACGTGGTTCGATTAGCGAAATCTATGAGCATAGTGATGTGATACCACTTATTGAAACGGATAGGTCTGGCAAACACCCTATCCGTAGCAGGTGCCGCATTGAATCCAAACGCTTCAACCGTTCCGTCGGATGACAGTCCTATTTCACCATATGATTCGCCATTGCCGGATCGCGGAGAAATAGTGAGCGAGAAGAACTCACCTTTCGTCTTCTTCTGATTTGTCTCAAGCATCAGATTGGCATCAACGCGTGCCAGCTTCTTGCCGCCAGTCATTGTGTGTCCGTTGGGTTCTCCGTTCTGGTCAAGCAACGGCCTTCTATACGAACCGACGGCATCGTAGGGCGCAGTAATACCATCAGAACCAATCAGGTCAGCACCGTGAACTTCAACGGATTGTGTACCACTTTTTGCAGCGGCATTTGTGATAATTGCCGCTGCGGGATTTAAAAATGGTGGGACAGCCGTTGACCAACCGTCCAAGCCCAACAGTTGATCGCCAGGTTGAAAGGTCGGTTGCTCGAAGCCGGTCGCGTAAAGCGTAACGGCTTGAGCCGTACTTGCAATGCCCAGCGAACCAAATACGCCCATCAATGCGAGCGCGACGACTACGAAACTACGGGGGGGGGGGGTAAAAAACTCCAACGGTTGCCGGAGTTATTTGGACAAGTCTTCGTTTTAATTTTCATGATGTTAGCCTCTGTAAATGATTTAGTATTATTGTTCTTTCTTCAGCTAATTTACTTCCTCTTTGTTATGTGCTTCTTCACTGAATTTGACTTTAACAGCCATTGTCCAAGCCAACTGGTCTGGCAAACCCAGCCAATACAGGTATCAAAAGCGACGAACTTCATCCCACACGTCACTCTGTGGTCGGCAAACTCCACGTGTCGCACTTAAACTCAGGTCGAGGGGATTTTTCAAATCAATCGCTTACAAACCTTTGCCGACATCAAGGTAACAAAATTTGTATCTCATTTCATCCTCCTTGGGGAGGATATTTGATACATTTTTCGTAAATCCTTCTCCTAGTGACGGGATCTGTTAGCCCGTCACTCACGTTTTGCCGACGGTGCCGTTTTTGAACCACGCCAAACCTCTACGAACGGGGCAACATGCCCCGTCCGACTGGGAGTACTTTTCTTTGCCCGAACAAAGAAAAGTATTTCGCCTTCAGGTGCGAGAACCCGATTAAAATAAGCGTCGCGGTAGCGACACCTTAAACTTACTAGCCCCCCAAAAATGCTCCGAATCACCGAACTCAAACTCCCGCTAAACCATCCAGAATCCGCACTCAAATCCGCGATCTTGGCACGTTTGGATATAGCAGAATCTGACCTTATCACCTATAAGATCTTCCGCCGCGCCCATGATGCCCGTAAACGTAATGACATCCACCTCATCTATACCGTTGATATAGAAACTAAAAATGAGGAAAGCATCTTATTGCGCTTCAAAGACGACCAAAAAATTTCACTAACACCCGATACGTCTTATCGTAAGGTAACCCAAGCACCCAAGAATCTTTCAACACGACCGATTGTAATTGGCACTGGGCCGTGCGGTTTATTTGCGGGTTTAATCCTGGCGCAGATGGGATTTTGCCCGATCATCCTTGAACGAGGCAAGGAAGTACGGGAACGCACCAAAGATACTTTCGGCCTGTGGCGAAAACGGGAATTTAATCCTGAATCCAATGTGCAATTCGGTGAAGGTGGCGCGGGTACGTTTTCTGACGGCAAGCTGTACACGCAAATCAAAGATCCCAACCACTATGGGCGAAAAGTACTGACGGAATTCGTAAAAGCGGGTGCGCCAGCCGAAATCCTGTACGTCAGCAAGCCCCATATCGGCACGTATCGACTGGTGACGATGGTGGAACAAATACGTGCTACGATTGAATCGCTGGGCGGTGAAATCCGCTTTCAAAGCCGTGTGGACAAAATCGAGATTGAAAACAATCAAGTCCGTGGCGTTACCCTTACCAATGGCGAAACCATCGCTAGCGACCATATCGTGCTTGCTGTCGGTCACAGCGCCCGTGATACGTTCAAAATGCTTTATGAACAGGGCGTGTACATTGAAGCTAAACCTTTTTCTGTCGGCTTTCGCATAGAACACCCGCAATCTTTGATTGATAGTTGCCGTTATGGAAGCAACGCGGGTAATCCGATATTAGGCGCAGCCGACTATAAACTGGTGCATCACTGCAAAAATGGCCGCTCGGTGTACAGTTTTTGCATGTGTCCGGGCGGCACAGTTGTTGCCGCCACTTCTGAGGCGGAGCATGTGGTCACTAACGGCATGAGCCAATATTCCCGGAATGAACGCAACGCCAATAGTGGTATTGTTGTGGGCATTACGCCGGAGGATTATCCTGGGCATCCGTTGGCAGGGATTGATTATCAGCGTCGCCTGGAAGCCCATGCTTATATCTTAGGCGGCAAAACTTACTCTGCCCCAGGGCAGTTAGTGGGCGATTTCTTGGCTAACACTCCCTCAACATCATTTGGTAAGGTGCTGCCTTCGTATTTGCCTGATGTGTATCTGTGCAATCTCGATTCGGCCTTACCTGATTATGCCATCGAAGCCATTCGTGAAGCCATTCCTGCATTTGCAAAAAAAATCCCAGGATTTGCCATGCCTGATGCAGTATTGACAGGCGTGGAAACCCGTACCTCATCGCCTATCCGTATCAAACGTAATGAGCATTACCAAAGCATCAACACCAAAGGGCTTTATCCGGCGGGAGAAGGTGCAGGTTATGCAGGGGGTATCCTATCTGCCGCTGTTGATGGCATAAAAGTGGCTGAAGCCTTGGCACTTGATATGATTTCTGTTAAACGATGAGCCTTATGGAATAGGCAAAAAGGGAGGTTTTTTAGCCCATCTTTGGAAAAGCTAGGGTGAAATCCATCACATAACCCTAATTCAAATTGATGTACTTCTGGCAATATTTAGCCTTTGCAACTAAAATGGCGGCAATAGAAAAATTCTGGACACCGCACCGCCTAGTAACCACGACGGACACTCAATGACCGATTACAAACTCACACACCTTAAACAACTAGAAGCTGAAAGCATCCACATCATCCGTGAAGTTGCCGCCGAATTTGAAAAACCGGTGATGCTATACTCCATCGGTAAAGATTCTGCCGTCATGTTGCACCTGACCATGAAAGCCTTTCATCCGGGCGTTCCGCCCTTTCCGATGCTGCATGTTGATACCACCTGGAAATTCAAGGAAATGATTGATTTCCGCGACAAAATGGTAAAAAGCCTGGGGCTGGATTTGCTGGTTTATATCAATCAGGACGGTGTTGAGCAAGGTATCGGGCCGTTTACGCACGGCAGTAAAAAACATACCGATGTCATGAAAACGGATGGACTCAAGCAAGCACTGAACAAATATCAGTTTGATGCGGCTTTCGGCGGAGCGCGACGTGATGAGGAAAAATCCCGCGCCAAAGAACGTGTGTACTCGTTCCGTGATAAAAATCACCGCTGGGATCCGAAAAACCAGCGCCCGGAACTCTGGAATATCTACAACGGTACGGTAGACAAAGGTGAAAGCATTCGGGTATTTCCGCTTTCGAACTGGACTGAGCTGGACATCTGGCAATACATCCACCTGGAAAATATCCCGATAGTTCCCTTGTATTTCGCCAAAGAACGCCCCGTTGTGAATAAAGACGGCATGTTAATCATGGTGGATGACGAGCGTATGCCGATTGGCTCTGATGATAAGGTCGAGATGAAAATGGTGCGTTTCCGTACCCTGGGCTGCTATCCGCTAACTGGTGCGGTCGAATCGACTGCGACAACATTGCCTGAAATTATCCAGGAAATGCTGCTGACGACGACATCAGAACGCCAAGGTCGCTTGATCGACCACGACCAAGCCGGCTCTATGGAGCAGAAAAAACGCGAAGGCTACTTCTAAATCGCACCTTACTGCATTTATCCCAGGAATTTAGATTAAATATGTCCCACCAATCCGAACTCATCAGCTCTGATATTAACGCCTATTTAGCGCAACATGAACGCAAGGAAATGCTGCGTTTTTTGACTTGTGGCAATGTCGATGATGGCAAAAGCACCTTAATAGGCCGATTGCTGCACGATTCCAAGATGATCTATGAAGACCAATTGGCTGCTGTACAAGCCGACAGCGTTAAATCCGGCACGACAGGCGCGGGTAAAATCGACCTCGCTTTACTGGTAGACGGGCTACAAGCAGAACGTGAACAAGGTATTACCATTGACGTGGCCTACCGTTACTTCTCCACATCCACCCGCAAATTCATCATTGCCGATACCCCAGGCCACGAACAATACACCCGTAATATGGCAACTGGTGCGTCAACCTGCGACCTTGCCATCATCCTAATTGATGCCCGTTACGGCGTACAAACACAAACCAAAAGGCATAGTTTTATTACATCTTTGTTGGGCATCCAGCACATCATCGTTGCCGTCAACAAAATGGATTTGGTGCGCTATAGCGAAGATGTATTCAACAAGATCAAACAGGATTACCTGGACTTCACCAGCACACTGGATTTGCACGACATTTGCTTTATCCCGATGTCTGCGCTGGATGGTGATAACGTCGTCAATCCTAGCGAAAACATGCCCTGGTTTACGGGCTTACCGTTGATGGAAGCGTTGAACACTATTCAAATTGCCAACGACCATAATTTTGACGACGCACGTTTCCCCGTGCAATACGTCAACCGCCCCAACCTAGATTTCCGTGGCTTCTGCGGCACAGTGGCATCTGGCGTATTCCACAAAGGCGATGTAGTTACCGCACTTCCTTCAGGCAAAAGCAGCAAAATCAAGGCTATCGTCACTTATGACGGCGATATTCAGGAAGCGTTTCCACCGATGGCGGTCACGTTTACGCTCGAAGATGAAATTGATGTCAGCCGTGGCGATATGCTGGTCGGCAACAACAAAGCAGCTCCGGTAGTCTCTGACAAATTTAGGGCCAGTATTGTCTGGATGGCAGAAAAACCGCTCACCCCAGGCCGTCAATACGCAATCAA
The DNA here is from genome assembly GCA_013140405.1 of Methyloglobulus sp. GTDB lineage: Bacteria > Pseudomonadota > Gammaproteobacteria > Methylococcales > Methylomonadaceae > Methyloglobulus. The sequence continues at coordinate 5,590 of JABFSV010000444.1, forward strand.
GTTGGCAACGCGCAGCGTATATGGTTCTATTTCCCTGATCCATCACCGGATTGATGTCAACACGCTGGAACACCATGATGCCAATGAGCTTAAGCTCAACGAGATCGGTTCCTGCACCGTATCGGTCAACGCCCCCGTGGTGTTTGACCCCTACAAAAACAGTAAATGGACTGGCTCCTTTATCATCATTGACCGCCTGACCAATGGCACCGTCGGTGCTGGCATGATTACCGGTGTTACCGACGATGAAGACTTAAAGCCTGTCAGCGCCGCAGACCGCTCTGCCCGTTTCAGCCAAACGGCAACAGCCATTGCCTTAACTGGCGCAAACGGCAAAGCGTTCGCTTACCAACTGGAAAGAAAACTGTTTGATAACGGTCATGCTGCCACCGTACTAGAAACATCCAATGCAGCTTTGGTTGAAGCCATCAAAAATGCGGGCTTGCTTTGCTTGTGTATTGAAAACAGTGATTTGGCAGAGACAAATTTTGACACCAGCAAAACATCTATTGATGATATTTACGCTGCTTTAAAGGATAAGAAAGTCATTTATTGATGATCAAAAAAGATTAAGCAACCCGAAACAATCCAAGCCTTATTTCTCGAAGGCAGTTTCGGGTTAATCCCAGTTTGTTGGAGTGACAAACCTAGGTTTGTCACTCCGTCCACTATCAAGTCACAGGTTTAACCCACTACTCCCAATTTCCTTAACTAGGAAGCAATGCTTTTCTTAGCGCCCCGATAAACAATTGATTTTCTTCTGGCTTCCCGATAGTGACACGCAGGCAATCTGCCAATAACCCACCTTGAGGGCTTAGGTTTTTTATCAACACGCCCTGTTGTTTAATTGCTGCGAAAATTTCAGTTGCCTTGTCTTTAGGTGTCCTGAACAAGATGAAATTGGCGGCACTAGGATAAACGGTAATACCATCCATGTTGCCGAGTTGTTCATAGACTTCAGTCCGTTCTGCACAGATTTTTCGGGTTTGCTCGTCAAACATTGCATGATGTATCAAGGCAAAGTGGGCGGTGACTTGAGTGAGAATATTGATGTTGTAAGGCAGCCTGATTTTATTGAGTTGTTCAATAATAGCTGGCGCACCAACCAGATAACCCAAACGCAAACCAGCCAGCCCCAGCTTGGAAACAGTACGCATCGCCAGCAGATTTTCGTACTGAATCAGTTCGTCCATAAAACTCGCTCCGGCAAAAGGTGCGTAAGCTTCATCTATGACAACCAAACCCTTGGCGGTTGTAATAATCTGCTTTATAGATTCTGCATTAAACAAGTTGCCCGTAGGGTTATTGGGGTAAGCCAGAAAAATAATGGCTGGCTGGTGTGTTGAAATTGCTGCCAGCATGGCGGGCAAATCCAGATCAAAGGTATTAGGCAACAAAGGCACATTAATAAAGTTCAAGCCCAGCGACTGGCTGATTTGCTGGTACATAACAAAACTGGGTTGTGGCGACAACACACTAGCGTTCGGCTGCAAGGCCATCAACAGGATTTGGATCAACTCATCCGAGCCATTGCCCAGCAACACGTCAAAAGCTGGCGGGATTTTATTTCGATCTTTGATTGTTTGCGCGAGTTGCTTTGCTTCTGGATCAGGGTAACGGTTTAACTCACAGGTTTTTAGCGTTTCCAGCCAGCTTTCTACAAGGCCGTCAGTCCAGTTGTAAGGGTTTTCCATCGCATCTAGTTTAATCAGGCCGCTGGCATCGGCAACCTTATAGGCGGACAAGGCAAGCACTTCCTTACGAAATACTGAAGCGATCAGACTGTTATCGGTCATGGGCAATTCGAAGGCGTGAGCTTTTAGTCGATCCTGAATTCAGCAGAACGCGCATGGGCAGTTAGGCTTTCGCCGCGTGCGAGTATGGAAGCGGTTTCCCCCAACTCTTTTGCTCCTGCTTGCGAGCAATTAATCAGGCTGGTGCGTTTTTGAAAGTCGTAGACGCCTAAAGGCGAGGAATACCGCGCCGTACTCGACGTAGGCAGGACGTGGTTTGGCCCCGCGCAATAATCACCTAGGGCTTCCGCCGTGTATCGGCCCATGAAGATAGCACCCGCATGACGGATGTGTTGACTTAACGCTTCGGGATTTTCGACTGAAAGCTCTAAATGTTCCGGCGCGATGGTATTAGCGACTTCGGCGGCCTGCAGTAAGTCGTTAACCTTAATCAGTGCGCCACGGCTAGACAAGGACGTTCGGATAATGTCAGCACGTTCCATAGTCGGCAGCAAGTTATTGATGCTTTGCTTGACGGCTGCAAGATAAGTGCTGTCATCGCTAATCAAAATCGCCTGGGCGTTTTCATCGTGTTCGGCTTGCGAAAACAAGTCCATGGCAATCCAGTCTGGATTGGTTTTGCCGTCGCAGATAATCAGGATTTCCGAAGGCCCAGCGATCATGTCGATACCGACCTGCCCAAACACCAGCTTTTTCGCCGTGGCAACATAGATATTGCCAGGACCGACAATTTTAGCAACAGCGGAAATGGTTTCTGTTCCGTAGGCAAGAGCGGCAACGGCTTGTGCGCCACCTATGGTAAAAATTCTATCAACACCAGCCAAATAGGCCGCTGCCAAAACCAATTGATTGCTTTCGCCTTTGGGCGTGGGGACGACCATAATCAATTCGCCGACACCTGCCACTTTGGCGGGGATGGCGTTCATCAACACAGAAGAAGGATAAGCGGCTTTGCCGCCAGGGACATAAAGCCCTACGCGATCTAACGGGGTAATTTTTTGGCCAAGGACAGTGCCATCAGCTTCCGTATAATCCCAGGATTGTAATTTTTGATGTTCGGCGTAAGCGCGAATCCTGTCCGCTGCGGTCTGCAAGGCTGCGGCTTGGTTTGTTGGTATCGCTTCAAAAGCGGATTTCAAGCTGGCTTGGCTTAACTCCAGCTCGGATGCAGCGCTAACCTGACGGTGGTCGAATCGGTTGGTGTAGGTAATAACCGCCTTGTCGCCATTGCTACGTACATCGGCAATAATATCGAGAACTTGCCGATGAACATCAAAATCCTCGGCTTCATTCCATGCCAGCACAGCTTGTAATTGCCCAGCAAAATCTGGGGACGCGGCATCAAGTTCGGTGATTGTAATCTCTGACATAGGCTTACCTTTTGGCGAGCGTTTTTTCAAATTGTTCCAGTAAGGCTGCAATGGCCTGATTTTTCATTTTCATTGCGGCTTTATTGACCACAAGCCTTGAGCTAATGTTCATAATTAATTCGCGTGGCTCAAGGTTATTAGCTCGTAGGGTATTGCCAGTATCGACCAAGTCAACAATGCAATCGGCTAAACCGACTAACGGCGCAAGTTCCATAGAACCGTACAGCTTGATGATTTCGGCCTGGATTCCCTGACTGGCAAAATAGCGTTGAGCGATTTTGACGTATTTTGTGGCAACACGGATGCGGCCTTTCGGCGGTGGCGCATCCTTATGTGCCGCCGTCATTAATCTGCATGTAGCAATTTTTAGATCCAACGGTTCATAAAGACTCTCAGCACCATGCTCCAAAAGTATATCTTTTCCCGCAATACCCATGTCGGCAGCACCGTATTCAACAAAGGTAGGGACATCGGTTGCACGGATGATGACGAGTTGTACATCATCCCGCGTTGTTGACAAGATCAGTTTGCGGGATTTTTCGGGATCATCCGTTGGCGTGATGCCAGCCTCTTCCAAAAAAGGCAAGGCTTCTTCATAAATCCTGCCCTTAGATACGGCAATAGTCAGCATAAAATTTTTTAGTTTGGAACTCGACGTATAACTGCACCCAATTGTGACAGTTTTTCTTCGATGTGGTCATAGCCACGGTCAATATGATAAATACGATCCACGCATGTGTCGCCTTGGGCGGCCAGTGCAGCTATTACAAGACTGGCAGAAGCCCTTAAGTCTGTAGCCATAACGGGTGCAGCCGTCAGTTTTTTGATCCCCGTGCAGATGGCTGTGTTTGATTCCAGTTTTATATCTGCACCCATACGTTGCAGTTCTTGTACGTGCATGAAGCGGTTTTCAAAAATTGTCTCAGTGATAATACCCACACCATTTGCAATCGTATTAAGTGCAATAAACTGGGCTTGCATATCAGTTGGAAAAGCCGGATAAGGCGCAGTCCGCAAAGACACTGCCTTGGGTCTTTTACCGTGCATGTCGAGGCTGATCCAGTCTTTGCCTGTTTTAATGTCGGCTCCTGCCTCGATTAATTTGTCCAATACGGCATCCAGAATATCAGGACGGGTTTTCTTGAGTTTGACTTTGCCGCCAGTAATGGCGGCAGCAATCAGATAAGTACCCGTCTCTATCCTATCGGGCATAATTTCGTAATGAATTGATTCCAAACCCAGCTTTTCGACACCTTCAATAACCAACACATCCGTGCCAATGCCAGAAATTTTAGCGCCCATTTTATTCAGGAAGTGAGCCAGATCGGTGACTTCCGGCTCTCTTGCCGCATTTTCCATGATGGTCGTGCCTTCAGCCAAGACTGCCGCCATCAGTAAGTTTTCTGTGCCCGTTACGGTGACTTGCTCCAGTATTAAACGACAACCTTTTAGTCTCTTGGCCTTTGCGTGGATATAACCGCCTTCGACGGTAATATCTGCACCCATTTTAATTAGCCCACTGATATGGATGTCAACAGGGCGTGTACCGATAGCGCAACCACCCGGCAAAGACACATGCGCTTCACCGAAACGCGCCAATAAAGGCCCCAGCACCAAAATGGATGCCCGCATAGTCCTCACCAACTCATAAGGAGCCTCGTAGCTATTGATGGTGCTACTGTTCACCTCAACATTCATTTTCTCATCAACCATCAAGCTCACACCCATACGCCCCAATAATTCCATGGTCGTGGTGATGTCATGAAGATGGGGTATGTTTCCGACGATGACTGGTTTTTCGGACAGCAAGGTTGCGGCTAAAATAGGCAGGGCAGCATTTTTGGCACCGGAAATCCGAAGTTCGCCAGAAAGTCGATTACCGCCGGTAATAATTAATTTATCCATGCTTAGGTGTATGTATGATTATTTACGCTGATTTGTTTTTTTCAGTTTGGCTGGATGCACCTGAAACAAAATAGCTCATATTGTCGAGGCCGCTCAACTTTGCCAGATTGACGAGTTGCACAGGCATATTAATAAAGCGCAATTGTACTCTTTTACTACGGGCATGTTTTATCCATTCCAGAATTAACGCGAGACCCGCACTGTCGGCATTGCCAACCTTGCTCAAATCCAGGGTGATTTGTTTAGTCGCTGTCAAAAATGCAAAAGAACTGACGGTTTTTTTATCCATTGCAGAAAAAGTCAGATCACCATCGACAATAAAACGGCCTGAACCTTCATTAACAATGTTCACAACGCTCATTTCTTCTCTTCTGCGGATTTGAATAAGAACTGCCCGATGGCTTTTTCCAGGATGATTGCCGATTGGGTGATTTCGATCTTGCCATCTTCTTTCAAATATTCGCTGGAGCCGCCGGGTTCCAGGCTAACGTATTGCTCACCCAACAATCCGGCGGTAAAGATGCTGGCTGTCGTATCATCGGGAATGCTGTTGTATTGGGCGTTTATCCGCATTTTAACCACAGATTCATAGGTTTTCGGATCAAAACTGATGGCGCTGACCTGACCGATTTTAACACCCGCCGCAGAAACTGGAGATTTAACCTTTAATCCGCCGGAATTCTCAAATCGGGCAGTAATCGTGTAACCTTCCTGCTCCGTAAACGAACTTAAGTTACTGACCTGTAAGGCAAGAAAGAATAATCCGGCAATGCCAGCGGCAACAAAAAGGCCGACCAGCGTGTCCTGGGTACTGCTGTGCTGCATGTTAATCGTCTCCAAACATGAGTGCGGTCAAGACAAAATCCAGACCTAAGATACTGAAAGCGGCTGTGACGACGGTGCGCGTAGTTGCACGGCTAACGCCCTCAGATGTCGGGATGGCATCATAGCCTTCAAACAAGGCTATCCAACTGGTCACGAAACCAAATACCAAGCTCTTGATAACACCATTAATAATGTCGTCCTGAAAATCCAGTTTTGCCTGCATTTGCGACCAATACGCACCGTCGTCAACGCCCAATAAACCCGAACCAACAATCTGACCGCCAATAATGCCAATGGCGCTAAATAGCGCAGCCAACAACGGCATGGAGATAAAACCTGCCAGAAAGCGGGGTGATATGATGCGCTTGATGGGATCAACAGCCATCATTTCCATGCCGGATAATTGTTCCGTGGCTTTCATCAAGCCAATTTAAGTTACTGACCTGTAAGGCAAGAAAGAATAATCCGGCAATACCGGCGGCAACAAAAAGGCCGACCAGCGTGTCCTGGGTACTGCTGTGCTGCATGTTAATCGTCTCCAAACATGAGTGCGGTCAAGACAAAATCCAGACCTAAGATACTGAAAGCGGCTGTGACGACGGTGCGCGTAGTTGCACGGCTAACGCCCTCAGATGTCGGGATGGCATCATAGCCTTCAAACAAGGCTATCCAACTGGTCACGAAACCAAATACCAAGCTCTTGATAACACCATTAATAATGTCGTCCTGAAAATCCAGTTTTGCCTGCATTTGCGACCAATACGCACCGTCGTCAACGCCCAATAAACCCGAACCAACAATCTGACCGCCAATAATGCCAATGGCGCTAAATAGCGCAGCCAACAACGGCATGGAGATAAAACCTGCCAGAAAGCGGGGTGATATGATGCGCTTGATGGGATCAACAGCCATCATTTCCATGCCGGATAATTGTTCCGTGGCTTTCATCAAGCCAATTTCGGCAGTCAAGGCCGAACCAGCGCGTCCGGCGAACAACAAGGCGGAAACGACAGGCCCCAATTCGCGCACTAAGGACGCAGCAACCATTACGCCCAAGGTTTCTTCAGCACCAAAATCAGACAGGATGTAAAACCCCTGCAAACCCAAAACCATGCCGACAAACAAGCCGGAAATAGAAATAATCAAAAAGGATAATACGCCGACTGAATAGAGCTGGTTAAGCAGCAACCGTGGGCGCGGCAGTATGTCAGCAATCCCGATGACCGTCTGCACAAGGAAAAAAGTCGCACGCCCCAGCTTGGTAAAACTACTGCGGGTATTCCTGCCTAAAGTTTGAATAAAGTCCATCATGATTTAAGCAACAAACCTAATAGCGTTTTCCAGAAGACATCAAATCGTCCTGTAAATCCTTTGCAGGATAATGAAAATGAACAGGGCCGTCGGCTGAACCGTCCATAAATTGCTGAACCCATTCCGAAGCGGAATGCTTGATTTCCGATGGCGACCCTTCACCAATCACTTTTCCACCCGAAACTACATAAATATAATCGGCTATCGCTGCTGTTTCATGAACATCATGAGACACGATAATCGTCGTCAATCCCAAGGTAGCATTCAATGACTTGATAAGATGCAACAATACGCCTTTGGAAATAGGATCCTGCCCAGTAAACGGCTCATCATACATAATCATCATCGGATCCAATGCAATCGCCCTCGCCAATGCCACGCGCCTCGCCATACCGCCGGAAAGCTCATTTGGCATCAGGTTTCTTGCGCCGCGCAGACCCACCGCCTGTAATTTCAACAAAACCAAGGTACGAATCATGGATTCAGGAAGATGGGTGTGCTCCCGCAATGGGAATGCCACGTTATCGTACACGCTCATATCCGTCAGCAACGCACCACTTTGGAACAACATGCCCATGCGCTTACGCAACACAAACAGCTCGTTCCTACGTAAGCGATGGACATTGCTACCATCCACAGTGACGATGCCTTGTGAAGGTTGCAATTGTCCACCAATCAGTTTTAACAGCGTCGTTTTACCGGTGCCACTCGGCCCCATAATCGCGGTAATCTTCCCGCTTTCAAAGTCCATGGACACGTCGGTAAATATTTTGTTGTCACCCCGCGAAAATGATAAGCCTCGGACTGTAACTAAACTATTGTGGCAACGAGCGCTATCACCCATATTCGGTAAGAATCAATAAATACTAATCTAAACAGAGTATTGTCTATGACTACTCCCATTGGAGTCAAACTTTAATAAAACCATCCAAATCGTTTTCTTGACTGCCAATCATCGCCAAACAACAAATGCCGTATCTAACGCAGTGATGCAGGGACGAATAAGGTAAATCCGTTGCCCTAGTATTTGACCGGATTGGACATGTGGAAATCTACGGCAAATAGGGCTAATTTCCTCAGACTTCACTGTGGTATGCCCAAGCTACACGCGCATTAAATAACACCCGACCTTGAAATAAAAAATTCTGCCCTTACATCACAAACAGTTATTTTCACCACACTTAGGAACAGGAAAAATGTCTGCCGAAGCAAAAAAGCAAACCTTAGGTTTTGAAACTGAAGTCAAGCATCTCTTACATCTGATGATCCACTCCTTGTACAGCAACAAGGAAATTTTTCTGCGCGAGTTGATTTCTAATAGCTCAGATGCGGCGGATAAGCTGCGTTTTGAGGCGTTATCCAATGACAATCTTTACGAAGGCGACAGCGAATTAAAGATTCGTCTGGCGTTCGATAAAGACAAACGCACGATTACCATCACCGATAACGGCATCGGCATGAACCGCGACGAAGTGCAAGAACACATCGGCACGATTGCCAAATCCGGCACCAAACAGTTTTTTGAGAAGCTAACGGGCGAGCAAGCCAAAGACAGCGAGTTGATCGGTCAATTCGGTGTAGGTTTCTATTCCTCCTTCATCGTAGCAGATAAAGTTACGCTGACCACACGTAAAGCCGGTGCGAGCACAGACGAAGCCGTACGATGGGAATCGGCTGGCGAAGGCGAATACACACTGGAAACTGTGACCAAGGAACAACGTGGTACCGAAATCGTCCTGCATTTAAAAGACGGGGAAGACGAATTTTTGGACGGGTACAGAATCCGCTCTATCGTACGGAAGTTTTCCGACCATATTTCCATACCCATTCTCATGACCAAAGAAGCCATGCCGTCTTACGACGACGAGGAAGCTGAACTCAAAGAGAAAACCCCACCAGAACCCGAAGATGAAACCGTCAATAGCGCCTCTGCCTTATGGATGAAAGCCCGTCAGGACATTAAGGACGAGGACTACAACGAATTCTACAAGCACGTTTCGCACGATTGGCAAGATCCGCTCGTGCATGTTCATAGCAAGGTAGAAGGCACGAATGAATTCACTTTGTTGCTCTACGTGCCAAGCCGTGCGCCGTTCGACCTGTGGGACAGAAACACTAAGCACGGCGTAAAACTGTATGTGCGTAAAATCTTCATCATGGATGATGCGGAACAACTCATGCCGCGTTACCTGCGTTTTATCCGCGGTATCGTCGATGCTGGCTCGCTGCCATTGAACGTATCACGGGAAATCTTGCAGCAAAGCAAGCAACTCAGCACCATTAAATCCGGCGCAGTCAAGAAAGTGCTGGGCATGTTGGAAGGCGTTGCCAAGAATGATCCGGAAAAATACGAAAAATTCTGGGCGGAATTTGGGCAAGTGCTGAAAGAAGGCCCGATTGAAGATCATGGCAATAAAGAGCGCATCGCCAAATTGCTGCGTTTTGCCTCGACCAAAGCCGATACCGATAAGCAAGAAGTTACTTTGGAAGAGTACGTCAGCCGGATGCAGGAAGGTCAGGACAAAATCTATTACGTAACAGCGGAAACGTTTGCTGCTGCTAAAAATAGCCCACACTTGGAAATATTCCGCAAAAAAGGCATTGAAGTCTTATTGTTGTCAGACCGGATTGACGAGTGGCTAATCTCCCACTTAGAAGAATTTGACGGCAAACATTTGCAATCGGTTGCTAAAGGCGACCTGGACTTAGGTGCGTCGGACGATGAGGAAGCCAAAAAAGAACAGGAAGAAGTCAGCAAGGATTTCGAGTCAGTCATCAAGCAAATCAAAGACGTATTAGCCGATAAAGTCAGCGAAGTCAAATTGAGCCAACGCTTGACCGACTCCCCTGCTTGTGTGGTTGCCGACGTTTACGGCATGAGCCTGAACATGGAGCGGATCATGAAGGAAGCCGGGCAGGGTATGGGCATGGGCATGAACAGAAAGCCGATCTTTGAAATCAACCCAAACCATGCTTTAGTGGCAAGACTAAAGATTGAGCAAGATGACGGACGTTTTGCCGATTTGACCCATATCCTATTTGACCAAGCCATCTTAAGCGAAGGTGGGCAATTGGATGATCCGGCGGCGTTTGTGCATAAGTTGAATGGCTTGTTGCAGGGGTTGTTGAAGTAAATTCCACTGCCTTCGGCTTGCCCCTTTTTCAAAGCACCCTCAGTGCATAAAGGGAATTGGGAGGGATTTGTCGCGAACGGCAACCATCCCATCATACCCACGCTTTGCGTGGGTATGTTAAGACCTTAATAAGCCGCATTTAGGAAATACCGAAGAAATAAGCGCATCAATAGTGATTGATGCGCTTCGCTACCCAACAAATCCAACACCACTGCAATCAGTTCGCCGTAGGATGGATAAACACCTCGGCGGCGACTGCAATTGAGCCTGGGCCCATTGATGCCGATGCAATTAAAGGCGCCCACTGTAGCCAAGTAATTATCCAATGTACTCCAGTTTGTTTTTTATCAACCAACTTAATTTCCCAGACCTTGGCAAAAAATGCAATCGCTAATCCAGCGGCTACTGCCACATTTGCGGGTGGAGGAAGGCAGGCCGAAAGACCAGCCGAAATCTGTCCGATGTCCGTAGTACTATCTATTATCATTTGTGTGGTACTTTCATCCATTATGATGTCAACACCGTACCATTTCCATTTTACTTCGATGCTTTTTGTCGGAGCATCTTCAGAACCTGAAAGAGATTCAGTAATATCAGCGGGCTCCAAGAGGGGTATGCCGGCTTTCTCAAGCACAGGTTTCGGATTCATAAGGAAATCATTTAAAGATTGATCAGTTCCAAATCCTTTCGATAAAACCGCAAACTTGCTTTCGTAATCTAGTGTTTGTTCTTGCGATATTGTCATATTGACCTCTATTACTTAGTTATCATTAGTAGTGGTTTGGGCGATTGTTTAGAAGCGTTATTAAATTCCAAACAACATTTCAATCATTGACATTAGATGCTATTAACCTTTCTAACGTTCGAAGTATAGACAAAGATTTTTTTAGCTATGAAAAAATACTTACTACTTTACCTGTTTTGCTCATTTAGTGTAGCTCATGCGTCAACTGTAATCGACACAACTGCAGGCCCTTCTTATACCAATAATGGATGGTATGGCAGCGGCCAATCACTTACAGTCGGGAATACCGATACGAATTTGGATAGCTTTAGCTTTTATGCCGATGCCGCTTCCAATGGTAAAACCTTCGATTTCCTCGTAAGTAACGACTGGTCGGGTGGGTCAGCATTGTTCTCTAGCTCAGTGGTCGTGACGACAGGCTTAAATACTGTATTGATTAATCAAGCTATGACCGCAGGAAGCATAATTTATGCGCTAATTGACTACAATGGCTTTAGTGGTAGCACGGTTCACTTTACAAACAATTTGTACTCAGGAGGAAATTCAGCATTTGGTCCAGTGGGTGCCCAAAGTCAATATGCTGGATATGACCTTAAGTTTAACGCCAGTTTCAGCTCACCATCTGCCGTGCCTGTACCTGCTGTTCGGTTCCGCTTTGACTGGCTTGGTTGGCATGGGCAAACGCAAAAAAGCTCAATTGGCTACCGCATAACCTAATTTAGTAACTAACCCATGAACCGCCCTTCGGGGCGGTTTTTGTTTTCAAACAAAAGGCAAGTAAATCAAAGGGACAGACTCTATTAATTGCCTTTGATTTTTTGACTTTGATTTGGCACACCTTATTTTGCACCACCAAACCCATGCTGTCGCCATGCTTCGTAACTGATGATGGCGACAGAATTAGATAGGTTGAGGCTTCGGTTGTTCGGCATCATTGGAATTCTCAGCCTAAACTCTGGCGCTATACTGGCTAAAATTTCAGCAGGCAGCCCCGACGTTTCAGAGCCGAACAGCAAGACATCTTCGGGCTGGTAAATCATTTTGTCGTAGTGGATATCACCCTTGGTGGTACATGCCAGAATTCTCCTGCCCTGCATCGCGACAATAAATTCCAGATAATTGGCATATTTAGAAACCTTGGCGAGATCGTGATAATCAAGCCCAGCCCGGCGGAGATTTTTTTCTTCCAAATCGAAAGCCATCGGCTCAATCAGGTGCAAACAACAGCCATTGTTGGCGACTAGCCGAATAATGTTGCCGGTATTGGGCGGGACTTGGGGTTCAAAGAGGGCGATATGGAACATATTTACACCCAAAGTTTGGGTTTAGGTAGGCTTGCGTTGGGTTGAAAATTGAATTGTCCAGAATTTTACATGACTGAGAACCAACTGCCGGAATTATTCACTAATAGTTTTGCAAAGCCCAGCGTCAGCCGTGCATTCCTGCCACTATTGTCAAATAAAGACTTTTTCAGAGGACTTAGACGTTTATAATGCGCTTTTGATTTTTAATTCGAGGTCACTAAAGTGCAAAAAATTCATACCCAAATGCTTTCAGCCCTTTTTGTTATTGCCATAGGATTTACCATGTTCTCACTCGCTAATGCCGGCACTCCCGAAGAAAATAAAGCCGCCGGTGAAAAATTTTTGGCTGAAAACACCAAAAAACCGAACGTAAAAACCACCGCAAGCGGCTTGCAATATGAAGTGCTGACTCCAGGCACAGGCAAAACCAATCCTGCTGCTACCGACAATGTCACCGTCCACTACAAGGGGACTTCGATTGACGGCAAGGAATTTGACAGCTCATACAGCCGAGGCGAACCTACCTCATTCCCGCTAAATGGCGTAATCCCAGGTTGGACGGAAGGTGTCCAATTGATGACCGAAGGCGCGAAATACAAGTTTTATATCCCTTCAAACCTGGCTTATGGCGAAAATGGCGCGGGTGGTTCTATTGGGGCTAATGAAGCACTGATATTTGAAGTTGAGCTAATCAAAATTAATTAAGCCATTAAAAAATCAGGATAATTTATTCCATAACTTCTGTTAAAGCCTTGCCAAGCAAGGCTTTTTTCATTTTAACAATGCCGAACTACCAACTTTTCGCCACCACCCCCAAAGCAATGGAAGACATCCTTGCGGATGAGCTAAGAACGCTAGGTGCTGGCAATGTCAAATCGACAATTGCTGGCGTATACTTTGAGGGTGATTTAGCCACCGCTTACCGAGTCTGCCTGTGGTCAAGAATTGCCAACCGAATATTGCTGCAACTCAGCACATTCAAGGTAACAAGCCAGGATGACCTGTATCAGGGCGTACAGAAAATCGACTGGTTTGAACATCTAAAGCCGGAAGGCAGTTTTGCGGTGACTTTTAATGCGAAGAATTCACAGGCAATCAACAACACGCATTTTGGCGCATTGAAAACCAAGGATGCAATCGTTGACCAGATGCGTGGCAAGTTCCAAAAACGCCCTAATATCAACACGGAACAGCCCGACATTCGTATCAATGTTAACTTGAATGGTGAAACGGCTGTGCTTAGCCTGGACTTGTCTGGCGAAAGCCTACACCGACGTGGTTACCGCGACACCACGATTAAAGCGCCTATCAAGGAAAATCTGGCGGCAGCCTTATTAATACGCAGTAAATGGCCTGAGACAGCAAAACAATCCGGTACGTTGATTGACCCTATGTGCGGATCGGGGACTTTATTGGTGGAAGGTGCAATGATCGCCGCCGATTACGCACCGGGCCTGCTGCGTGATTATTATGGCTTTATGGGTTGGAAGAAACATGATGCCGAATGCTGGAAAGCATTGCTTTTTGAAGCGCTACAACGCAAAACCACTGGCATAAAATGTCTGCCCACCATCGTCGGTTTTGACAAAGACCGCCACAATATCAACGCCGCCCTTACGCATATTGCCAACGTAGGCTTACACGGCAAAATTCATCTTGAATGCCGCGATATTGCGGATGCCGCGCCGGCAAAAAGCTGGAAACCAGGACTGGTTATCTGCAACCCACCTTATGGCGAACGGCTGGGCGATGAACAGGAAACCACAGAGTTATACAAGAAATTTGGCGATTCCTTGAAAGCACATTTCAATCATTGGCAAGCCGCAATGATTATCAGCAATCACGAATTAGGTTTTCGTTTGGGTATTCGTTCGCAAAAGCCCGTCACTTTTTACAATGGCGCACTGGACTGTAAATTGCTGCGGATGACGATTGAGGATGCCGCATTTTTCATCCCTAAGCCTAAAACTACCGAGGAACGTATCACCTTAGTCAGCGAAGCGGCAACGGCACAGCAGGACAATAAAGGGAGCGAGCTTAGCGAGGAAAGCCTTATAAGCAAGGACATAAGCAATGAACCTGAACTTGGAATGG
>JABFSV010000196.1 GCA_013140405.1 Methyloglobulus sp.
TGGGTTAGGCTCGCACATAACTATAAGCCACGTAAAGCGTGGCGTTTGGGCGAGCCGTAACCCAACATTGGGCTTGAAATCAACCGCTGAACGTTGGGTTATGACGCGCCCAATGGTCAGAGGTGGCTTTGTCAATGTTACCATGCGCGTCTAACCCAACCTACGGCACTACATGGCCTGAGATTTCCTAATCCACCGCCCGATCAGTTTATCTTGATCATTTGTCCAATAAACAAAGATATTGCCATGTTGAGAAACAGCAAAATCACTGAAACGGCACTCCTCACAGTTACCCAATTTTATTGGTAAAGACCAATTTTGGTTGTTTTTCTGTAGATATTCAATTGTTAAATAGTTGCTTTTCTTAGAAAAGACAATGATATGTCCTACACCACTTCGGTCAATTCTGTTTTTTACACCGTTACAGATATAGTTCCATTCATATCCTTTAGTCGGAATATCATTTGTGACGAGTGTAGTGAAATCCAAATCCCATTGGCTTTTTCGATTACGGAACTCCAACCATAAGTCGTCTAACCCACCTAAACGCCCACCGTGATAAATATAAACTTTTCTTAAACCATCAAAACTCATTGCCCCTGAAATGGAAAAAGATAGGTCACCCAACACAGGATCAATAGACAAATGATGCGTTAGAGGTGTGAACCTGCTAGCAAAATAACTCGCCCCCCCTACACCGCCGCTGTCATAATCAAAAAAAGGCACTTGTGACCAATCCAGATTTGCACCATTGATTGCTAACCAACCATTATTAGTTTCATGAGACTTGTCGCTGCTGACTGGCAAATTACGATCCATTAACCGGGATGTTTGCAATTGGGCATAGCGTAAATTTGACTCAGACCCGACAAATACTCCACCATTACCACCGCCACCTACAGCAAAAAAACCACCGCCCCCTGTCGTGTAATAAACAATATGCAGTATTCCCTGATTATCTAACTGAACGACATAATCAGGGCTAGTATCTGGTTTTATATTTGGATCTACAACAGCCTTAATTAACCAGCCATTGGCGGTCTCTTCTGCTAAGACGAGTTTGGTGGCTTGTTCGGTAGACCAAAAGACGAATGGTAGGATAAAAAATATGCCGCCAGTCACGTCTGTACGCTCCGGCGCACCTGCTTCTTTGCCCGAGATGATAAAGGAGCAGAAAAGCTTGTCGCCAATAGGTAAAAATCGTTCGCACTTATTGCCTTTTATTTCACGCAATATGCGACCAGCCTCGTCCACAATATACTGCGTGTCGCCAGCCAAAATACGATATTGATTATTAGTTAACTCAATTGCATCGATAAATTTGGCATTGCCTAGTTCAACTTTGCCGATCTCATGGTGTTGCTGAATCTGATTGCCTTGTATATCAGTATGGCTTAATCGGCCTTCGTTATCCAACGCAAAAACATGAGCATGCCCGTTGTTACTGACTAAGCTTTTTATTAGCGTTACTTCCTTGTCCAAAATCGTTATTTCTGAGCTTAATTGTAGTGAAGGTGAAATTCGATTTGTGACTTCAGGTAAGCGACCCTTTTCCACAAGAGAACTGCAACTACATAAGATAAAAAAACTTATAAGAGCAATAAAATCAACAAGTTTTTCAATTAGTCTTTTCATAACTGATCTTAGCTTTTAAAGATAATAATTGGTTGGCTTGCAGAAACAAGAGTGGGTGGTCTCGCCCAATCTACAAAACATAATTTATTCCTCCCAAGCCCTGCCATCCCTAGCCAGCAAAGCTACCGAAGCAATGGGCCCCCACGTTCCGGCAGGGTAGGCTTTTGGGGATTCATTGTAGTGCCGCCAAGCGTCCTGGATGGAATCGACCCATGTCCAAGCCTGTTCAATTTCTTCACGGCTGAGGAATAAGGTCGGATTGCCACGCATGGCTTCCAATACCAGTTTTTCATAGCCACCAAAAATACGGTTCTTTTTGAAAGCATCGGAAAAGCTCAAATCTAACCGAGTTTTTTGCAGTTTGATATGCTCGTCAATCCCAGGAATCTTGTTCAGCATTTCAATTTCCACGCCTTCATTGGGTTGCAGGTGGATAATCAGCTTGTTAGGCGGCAGATCACGGAAACTGTCCTTAAAGATGTTGTGAGGCAATTGCTTGAAATACACGACAATCTCCGTACGTTTGCCCATCAAACGCTTACCGGTACGTAGGTAAAACGGTACGCCTGCCCAGCGCCAGTTATCAATATCGACCCGCAAGGCAACAAAGCTTTCTGTGGTGCTTTTGGTGTTCGCACCTTCTTCCTCAAGATACCCCGGTACAGCCTGACCTTTAATGTAACCGCCGGTATACTGTCCACGAACTGTTTTTTCGTCCACATTGTTAATTGTGATGGGACGCAAGGCTTTGAGCACTTTTATTTTTTCGTTATGGATGCTCTTGGCTTCCAGATTGACGGGCGGTTCCATCGCAATAAAAGTCAGGATTTGTAGTAAATGATTCTGCAACATATCACGTAACTGGCCTGTTTTATCGAAATAATCCCAACGGCCTTCAATGCCGACTTCTTCAGCGACGGTAATTTGGATGTGGTCAATAGTATTGTGGTTCCAGTTCGTCGTAAAGATCGAATTGGCGAAACGCAGTGCCAACAAATTTAAAACAGTCTCTTTGCCGAGGTAGTGGTCGATGCGGAACACTTGCTCTTCGCTGAATACGCTGGCGACGACATCATTGATTTCGATGGAAGATTCCAAGTCGTGGCCGATTGGCTTTTCCATCACCATGCGCGATTCTTTGGTCAACACGCCGGATTTAGCCAGTCCCTGACAAATGTTCTTAAACAAAAACGGGGCGACTGCGAAATAATTCACCAATACCCGTGTTTTAGAATCGGTAAGGGTGTTTAAGACTTGGTATTCATCCAGTTGAGTCAAGTCAATTTTTACGTAAGATAACCGTGCCGAAAACCGCGCCCACACCGCATCTTCAATAACGTCATTTGAAAATTCTTGCAGGCTTTTGCGAGTAATTTCGACAAATTCCGTATTATTTCCTTCGTGACGGTCAATTCCGATAATGCGAGTGTCAGGTTCGATTAAGCTCGCGTTTTCAAGCCGGTACAGGGAAATCATCAGCTTGCGGCGGGATAAGTCACCCAAAGCGCCGAAAATAACTAGATCGCAAGGTTTGTAAGTTTTTTTATCCTTCATTTATCACGGGCCAGGTCATATGGGTTGTGTTGATACTGTTGGATATTGCTGTCCACAGTGTCGATTAGAGAGTTCATTATCTCAAAGTTTGCTGGATGTGGCATTGATTGTGGTGAGTGAAATTCTAGCTGAATTTCTTGGCTATCGGTGCAGGATTAGCTCCATAACCAGCTTGCTGCCGAAATAAGCCAATAGCAAAAACATAAAGCCCAACAAAGTCCATTTAATGGCGGTACGTCCCCGCCAGCCGTAACGGCTACGGCCGATCAACAAGCCTGAAAATATCAACCACGCGGCAATAGACAAAAAGGTTTTGTGAGCGAGGTGCTGGGCGAATAGGTCTTCAAGAAAAATAAAGCCGCTGGCTAGCGCAATGCTCAGGAAAAACAGCCCTGCGCCGATCATCTGAAATAGCAACGATTCCATGCTTTGCAACGGCGGGATGGATTGTATGTATCGCTTTGGGGGATGGCTTTTCAGTTGCTGGTTTTGGATGGCCAGTAGAATGGCTTGCACAGCGGCAATATTTAACAGGCTGAAGGCAATAATCGAAGTCAAGATATGTGTGTTCATTTGCCAGCTATGGGTATCGAGCAAACGTTGTTTTTCTGGGAAATACACCGATAGCGCCAGCATCAAGGCAGTCACAGGAAATAAAAAAATACCCAGGTTTTCAACTAATTTGCTGGTTGTTGCCAGCAACAAAAGTAAGGCAACAATCAAGGAAACCAGGGAAGCCATGCTAAAAAAACTAAAATTGAAGCCCGCATTTTGGTTGACGATAAGGGCTATATATAAGCCGTGCAGAATGCTCGCTGCCCACGCACAGGCAAGCGCAGTCCGTTTTGATTTGCCCAGCCGCGAGTTATCGTGTGGCAGCGGCTTGATTATCATAGCCGCACTGCTTAGGTAAGCGAGTATTGCGATAACGGCAAATAGGTTAGCGTTCATCAATTATAAAATGTGCTGTGTTTGGCATTACAGAACGTATGGTCAGCTTCTGGAAATAAAAAGCATTTGTTAATCTTTGTTGATGGCGTTGAAATTCATTGCACAATCGCATTAGCCATCGGATGTCATAGTCACTGAGGCTATGTTAATATACCGCATTTATGCTCCTAACGCATTTGCGTCTGGAATGATTTTCCTCCAAATAGTAAAGATCAGGACATGTTTGATAATTTAACCGACCGCTTAAGCAGTACCCTTAAAAAAATCAAAGGCCAAGGCCGTCTGACTGAAGATAACATCAAGGATACCTTGCGTGAAGTACGCATGGCTTTGTTGGAGGCAGATGTCGCCCTTCCTGTGGTCACGGATTTTATCGAACGCGTCAAAATCGGTGCTTTAGGGCAAGAAGTGCAGACTAGCTTGTCGCCAGGGCAGGCGATGGTAAAACTGGTTCAGGCAGAGCTGGTTAAGGTGATGGGTGACGCCAATGAGAAGCTCAACCTCAATGCCGTTCCGCCTGCGATCATCTTGATGGCGGGGTTGCAGGGTGCTGGTAAAACGACCACCGTTGCCAAACTAGGGCGCTGGCTTAAAGAAACCCAAAAGAAAAAAGTCGGCGTGGTGAGTGTGGACGTATACAGTCCTGCGGCGATCAAACAGTTAGAAACGCTGGCGAATAGCCTTTC
>JABFSV010000384.1 GCA_013140405.1 Methyloglobulus sp.
ACCCAAAGGGACAAATCATCGCCAATAAATGGGATGGCACTGAATAAGGAAATGATAACTTGTGCGCCCCAATAAGACATCTGGCCCCAAGGCAACAAATAGCCCATAAACGCTTCTGCCATTAGCGCTAGGAACAGGAACATGCCGAAAATCCATATCAACTCCCTGGGCTGTTTGTAGGAGCCGTAAATTAGCCCCCTAAACATGTGCAGGTAGATGACGATGAAAAACGCTGATGCACCCGTCGAGTGCATATAACGAACCAGCCAGCCCCAATTGACATCACGCATGATGTATTCGACCGAATCGAATGCGAGCTTGGCATCCGGTTTGTAATTCATGGTCAGCAAAATGCCGGTTATAAACTGATTAACCAAGACCAGTAAAGCTAAAGACCCGAAGAAATACCAGAAGTTAAAGTTTTTAGGCGCGTAGTAATGCGCCATGTGTTCATTCCAGAGCTTGGTCAGTGGAAAACGCTCTAAAACCCAGTTACTGCATTCAGTGAAGCGATTGGTTTTCATGCGGCTGCTCCTTTTCCAGTTTCGCCGATGATAAGCAGCGTGTCTTTTAAATAGCGGTGAGGGGGGACTTCAAGATTGGTGGGCGCAGGTACACCGCTATAAACACGACCAGCCAGATCAAACCGCGAACCATGACAAGGGCAGAAAAATCCACCTTTCCAATCGGCACCAAGATCATGCGGTGCAAGCTCAGGGCGGAATGTTGGCGAACAGCCTAAATGTGTGCATAAGCCAATGGCAACAAATATTTCAGGCTTGATGGAACGCGTTGGGTTTTTACTGGAGTCTGGTTGAATGGATTCGCGGGAATGCGGATCGCTAAGCAGGTTATCCATTGTTTTAAGTGTTTCTAGTGCTGCCGGTGTTCTATTGAGAATCCAGACTGGTTTGCCCCTCCAAGCTACTCTGAGCAATTGCCCAGGCTCCATTTTGCTGAGATCAACTTCTACCGGTGCCCCGGCTGCCATCGCTTTAACGCTAGGCTGCATTTGCGCCAAAAAAGGGACGGCCAGATAGCCCGAACCAACAGCGCCAACGACGGTTAGGGCAGAAGTTAAAAACTGGCGTTTTGACTCATCGACGCCTTCATTATTCATTATGTAACTCCCATTATTATTGCTGTGCTCAATGCACATTTCTCACGGCTGCAATATACCATTAGATGCTAGTGGATTTGAAGTGTTAGCCTGAATTAATAAATGCTGAGAGGCATTGGACTATTGTATAGGAACAGTGTCTAGCCGATTTTTAGGGGGAACACGCAATTAAATCTAGTGGTTTTGCATAAGAAATAAAAAGCAATCCAAGCGAAGGTTTAGGCGTTCATTGAGTTTTGCTTTGCCTAAACAAATAATGATATAACTAGCCTACTCAAGTGCTTAGCTTGAGGGCTTTTTTGAGGGTTTAATCTTTTTTCTAAACGTAGTGGCAAGTCCTATTTTTCAATTCAGGAGTTAATTTTGCCCATCGCAAAAATAAGTGAAATAACCTCCAGCTCAAACAAAAGTTTTGATGACGCTATCGAAAAAGGTATAAAACGCGCCAATAAAACAATACGGGGCATTCAAGGTGCCTGGATTCAAGACCAAAAACTCGTCATAGATGACGGCAAGATAATCGAATACCGCGTTAACATGAAAATTAGCTTCATCCTCGATTAGGGTAGGTAAGGTGAATAGGTGTCACCAATAAAACCGCAAGCCCCTGAACTATCCTTCCAACTTATGGGTTGATTTTAAGGGGCTTTTTATGATGGTTTTTTACGCCAGAACCCGTTCTGGCAGTTTCGACAAGTGAATGTCAACTCCCCAAAGCTGCGAAATGACGGGCTTAGTTTTGCTGGTTTCGTCGCTGCTCCAAAACTGTACTGAGCCTGGATAGGTTCGGTCAGATAATATTTCTGCTTTTTCTAGTCGGGATTTAAGCTCACGGGCAATGGCGAATCCAGAATCGATAACAGCCACCGAAGCACCGGCTATTTCCTGGATAAGTGGTGCTAAGAATGGGTAATGGGTACAGCCCAAAACGATGATGTCTACCTCTTGATTCACCAACGGATGGACATACTGGGCAATCAAGGCGTGGGTCTTATCACTGTAAAGGTCGCCGCGCTCGACTTGCTCAACCAAGCCTGGGCAAGCCTGGGCAATTATTTTTACCTGGTCGGCGAACCGCGCAAACAAAATCTGAAAATTGTTGCTGGCTAAAGTCCTGCTGGTTGCGAGCACCCCGATATTGCGGGTAATTGATTTCTCTGAAGCAGGCTTGACAGCAGGTTCCATCGCAATCATGGGCAACATATAGTTCGGGCGTAATTCCTTTACTGCCGCGCCTGTGGCAGTGTTACAGGCCACTACAATTGCTTTGACTTGTTGCCCAATAAAGAAATCAACAATGGCAGTGGACCGCTCCAAAATGAATTCTTTGGATTTGTCACCGTAAGGGGCATGGGCCGAGTCGGCGACGTAAAGTAGGTCTTCATGCGGCAGCAGCTTATGGATTTCCCGCAGCACCGAAAGGCCGCCTACACCAGAATCAAAGACACCAATGGGATTTTCTTTGTGCATCAAAGGAAACGGAGATCTAAATGCTGAGTCTTTGAAAGTGGATTAAAGGGCGAATAACTCACGCATTTTTTGCCCTGGGCTTTCTGCACGCATAAAAGATTCGCCCACCAAAAAGGCGTAAACATCATTATCCAGCATCAGTTGCACATCTTCTTGGGTATGAATGCCGCTTTCGGTAATCACGATGCGATCAGCGGGAATTTCAGATTTAAGTGTTAATGTTGTTTGTAAAGACGTTTCAAAAGTACGTAGATTACGGTTGTTAATACCCATTAGTTTAGTATCCAACTTTAAGGCGCGTTGTAATTCTTCAGCATCATGGGATTCTACCAACACATCCATGCCCAGTTTTGTCGCGGTATCGGACAACTCCAGCATTTGTTGATCGCCCAAGGCAGCAACAATAAGCAAAATGCAATCTGCTCCCAGGGCACGGGCTTCGTATATTTGGTAAGGGTCAATCATGAAATCTTTGCGGATGACAGGCAAAGGGCAGCGTTCCCTCACCATAGACAAATAAGCCTCAGCACCCTGAAAAAATTCCTTATCCGTCAATACCGACAAACAGCTTGCACCGTTCATCGCATAATCCATAGCGATTGTGATGGGTTCAAAACTTTCCCGAATCACACCTTGGCTAGGCGAGGCCTTTTTGATTTCAGCAATAATGGCGGGCTTTTTTGCGCTGACTTTATGTTGCAAAGCCTTATAAAAGCCTCTGGGCTTTTCAACACCTTGGGCAATTTCTTCCAAATCGGCAATGCCCATGCGTTGTTTGCGATTGGCAACTTCTTCGACTTTTTTTTCGAGGATAAGCTTTAAAATATCTGGCGTGTCAGTCATGGTTTTTGTGGTGATAATTTTGTCGAATAGTTAATTAAGTCATCCAACTTGGCTCGTGCCGCGCCACTGGCAATCACTCGCCGGGCGGTTTCAAGACCATCCGCCAAAGAATCGGCAATATTAGCTGCGTAAATTGCAGCTCCGGCATTTAACAGCACTATGTCCAAAGCTGCACCAGGCTGGTTATCCAAGGCAGATTTTACCATGTTCAGGCTGGTTGCTGCGTTAGTTACCGCTAATTCAGCCAAACTTGCCCTTCGCAAACCGAATTGCTCAGGCGTTACGGTATACGTCAAAACCGCGCCATCTTTCAATTCGGCAACATGCGTTGCCGAAGCAATGCTGATTTCATCCAGGCCATCTTCGGCACTCACTACTAACACATGTTGGCTACCGAGCTTAAGCAATACTTGCGCTAAAGGTTCTACCCAATCTTTGGAAAATACGCCGATAAGTTGGTTAGGTGCAGATGCGGGATTCGATAAGGGGCCGAGCAGGTTAAACAAAGTCCGTACGCCCATTTCCTTGCGTACGTTGATCGTATGCTTCATCGCGCCATGATGTTTGGGGGCGAATAAAAAACCCACGCCGATGTCATGCACGCATTGGGCGACTTGTTCCGCCGACAAATCCAGATTGACTCCTGCCGCTTCCAGCACATCAGCACTACCGCAACTGCTAGAGACTGAACGATTGCCGTGTTTGGCAACCTGCCCACCTGCTGCGGCAACCACAAACGCGCAGGTGGTGGAGATGTTAAATGTATTCGCACCATCGCCACCCGTGCCGCAAGTATCAATAACATGCTCACCAGTGATAGGGACTTTGCTCGCCAATTCGCGCATCACTTCCACAGCGGCAGCAATTTCGTCCACTGTTTCGCCTTTACAACGCAGGGCGATCAAAAATCCAGCAATCTGGGCATCGGTAGCGCCACCGCTCATGATAATTCGCATCACCTCACGCATTTCGTCAGCAGTGAGGTTTTGCTTGGTCAATAATTTTTGCAGCGCTTGTTGGATGTGCATGATGAGGAAGCGTTAAGTAAAAAAGCCAGAATCCAAATTAAGGAACTTTCTTCAAAAACAGGTTTTCAACGCCAAGCCTCTTACGTTTAAATCCTTAATCACTTGCACAGAATCGCTGTCGTTGAGTGGCGTTCTGTTACTGTCATTTATAGTCATGATTTTATTTTTTGATTATTACTAATTGTAGGTTGGGATGACGTTAGGAATCTCAACAATCTTTTAATTGAGCGTTGGAGTTCGTGCTTTATCCCTAACCTACGAGATACTAACTAATAGGCAATTAGTATACTTAAATCCTTAGTGTGTGGGAAAATTTAGATAACTTGCTTACTTAAAAAGACAGGCACTTCCAATGTTTGGTAGTGGGTTAAACCTGTGTTTTTTGATGAGCTTGTCGGCTTCATGCCTGTGAGTCGTGTGTATCTTGGAGTGACAAACCTAGGTTTGTTACTCCGCCCACTATCAAGCCACAGGTTTAAACCACACCCAATGTTTAACAATCAAGCCCAAGTGAATTTAGAGAATCGCATTTAGTCTGATTGTCGATGCAATTTGTGCGTTGAACACCTTCTGAATAGGTTGTCGTGCAATGAGAACCCTCATGTAAAGCCGTTACTGTCAGAAGAGGGGCGGGGCATGTTGCCCCGTTCGTAGGGTTTTAATGCTAATGTAACGTCAAAACATTAGGGACGGGGTTTCAAACCCTGTCCCACGTGAGGGTGGGCAAACGTTTGCCAACCCTTGGCTACAATTCAACCGGCATACGGTTATATATGTTTAACAATTCCCTTGCGGTACACCCGGCATTAACGTTCCGTTAATCCTTGGCTTCAGTTTACAGCAAGCTCCGGCTGGTATAGGTGGTGGATTGTTCATTTTGTTCATACCTAAACTTGCATCACCTAAGCTAATTGCTTTATCTGGCATGGTATTGCTGCATTGACTATCAGGCCAACCCCGCCATGATAATGTTGAGCCTGAGCTTTTGACACATTCACAAGCAAATCCTTTTACGGGTGGAGTAGTTTTAGGGTTTGAGCCTATAGGATACATTTTAAATACATAATACCGTGAAGAATTACTTTCAAAGGAAAAAGTACCCACATTGAAGCCCAAAACAAGTGACAGAAAAAAACCTATTATCTGCATAGTATTTACTCCCCTTTATAACTAGATTTGTCGGAAACAGTGGTTGAATTAAGAAGGTCTTTCAGGTCTGTATCAAAGTTTAACTCCTTAGTTGTCAGAACTTCTTCCTTGACTGTTAAATAGGCTATCCCCATACCTAAAGCGAACCCCAATAGCATTAGAAATATTAAACTTGAAATAGATTTTCTGTTGATTTTTATATCTTGATTCTTAAAAACTTTCATTACCACCCTTCTTTTTACTAAAAATTAAGCGTTATACGCGCGAAAAAAGTTCTTTGTGGAATAAATTCACTTGCATTAAAAAAAACATTCGTTCCTTCAAAAGTATTCATATCTTCGAACTTAAATTTATTATCTAATAAATTTTTCCCTTCTAGACTCACAATTCCCATTCGTTTAGGAAGCCGAAAACCGATTGCCGCATCAAGGAGAAAAAAACTCGCCGCCCCTTTAAGATTATCCTGTGTTTGTTTTTTTTGTGATTGGCTAATATAAGTTCCAGTGACTTTTCCAAATAGACCAGAAGGATCAAAATATCTGAGTTCTAATGGGACAATATGCGTAGAAAGGAGGTCATTCATGGGGCGGTCATTGTGTGAATACTTATACTGGGCAGACATCGATATTTGATCTGATGGAGTCCAATTTAAGTAGATTTTTGATGAATCATTTCTGGAAACCAATGTGCTTACATTAACTCCGTATAGTTCCCTGCGGGAAAGCTCTATACCAGTAAATAAATTTGGGTTTATTACTAAATCTAATGCTCCACCATAAAACGAAAACGTACTGTCCGCTAAGTTATCAAAAAACTGGTTAAATCCCGCTATTTGTGTTGGCTCAAGCGTTTGTATCGCCGCTATGGGTTGTTTATGCCCCCTGATGTAAGCAAATCTTAGTTTTGTTTTGTTGTCAATATCCCACAATAAACCTATTTTTGGGTATAGACCCGCAGACTGTGTTTTCCCTCGATCACCTGTTTCCAAGAATGGAAATGATTCGGTGAAATGATATGACAACCCCAATGTTCCCGTAATACTGCGAGGTAACTTCAAGTTGACATAGGCATATTCACTATGACCATTTCTGCCATTATCTTCTCCAGGGGAATTTTGAGTAAGATCAAATGAAAAGTTTTGGTAATGCGTTAATTTATATAAATTAAACCCAGCTATCACGTTATAAACCTGACGGTGATGTAAATATTGTCCTTCAAAAAAATCGGTGGCCCTATGATCATCTGTGAAATTAGACTTGTCACTAAATATTCGAAAATTACGAGTAACAGCATCAGTATGAATGTAAGAGGCGAGCAAATGATCATCCGTAAAAATTCTTAAATTAACACCTCCTCGATAAGTATTATCCGCCAAATTATTACGCCCTAGGAATTGAGGATTACCAATAAGATATTGATGTAAATCGCCTTGCTCGGTTTCCCTATGCACAAATTCAAATTGTGTATTTATTCGATCAGTAATAGCCCACTGCAGAAATGCATCATAGATATCATGACGTTGAACTGTATTTTTTCTTTCTTCTTCAGCACCATAAGGCCGGGTAAAGCCATCCGTTTGGTGATGAAACTGCCCCAAACTATACGAGAATTTATCTATAATCCCACTCAAAACAGCTTCTTCACCCAAAATTCCTTGATTACCAGCCACACCCGATATCAACAGCTGCGGTCGATTGCCTTCAAAAACACGTGTAAAGTCCTGGAATGATGAATTCGCAATTCCCGAAGCACTCAACAATCCGCGCTGGGAAACCGACAAATGCGGTTGCACGGGGTTAATATTGATGGGTTGCAGCATTTTGGCTTGCAACAGTTCGCTGAGTTGGGCGGTTTCCCTGCTCGGTTGATTGACGTAGGTATCTGACAAGAAACGATGGGCGGAAAAATTGGTTGGGTCAAGTTGCAGGGAACTCGTCGCTTCTACGATGCCACGTTGTTCAAAACCAAGATTATCGTAAATCCGCGCCAAACTCGCACCACGTGCCGCCCTGTCTGCATCTAACAATTGCTTTGAGCGGTAAACGGCTCGGTTGTCGTTCAACGCCATCGCCTTCTGTAAATCCTGCAATGCTTCTACTGGCCTGTTTTCCGTTTGCTTTTTAAGGGCATCGTAGAAGTAGGGCGTAGGGTCTTTCGGGTCGCGTTCCTTTGCCAGTTTGAATTGGTCTTCCGCCAAGGGATTACGCCGTTCTTCATAATAGGCTTTACCTAAATAGCTACGAATCAAGGAGTTGTTGGGGTCTAGGATGGCGGCGATTTCTAGGTCTTGGCGGCCTTCTGCCAGATCACCATCCCGTATTTTTGCCAAACCTAGACCCAATCTTGCCAACGGTGATGAAGAATCAAGTTCGATGGCCTTGTTGAAACTTTGCAGGGCTTCGTCGGTGTCCATGTGGAGCAGGTAAGTAAAGCCGGTGACGGTTTGTGTGCGTTCCAGGTTGGCATCCAGCCCTAACGCCTGTTGCGCGGCCTCTTGGCTTTGCGAGGTCAAGCCTTGGGCGAGTTCCAGTTCTGCCTTACGCGCCCAGACCATCGCATCATGAGGTGCGAGTTTTGTCGCCTGAGTGGCGGCAGATTGGGCTTTGTCCAGTTGAAAGCGGCCTTGTTCGGCATACGACAAGGCCGAATAAGCGGTGGCTGATTGTGGGTTGGCTGATACCGCGCGGTTTGCGAGGGTATAAGCCTCATCTTTACGGTTTTGCGTTAGCGCGATTACCGATTGCAAGGCTAGGGCTTCGGCATCATTCGGGTTGTGTGTCAGCAATGTGTGTATGTCTTGCAAGGCCAGCTTATCTTGACCGACGGAGAGCAGGATTGCGCCGCGCACTTTATGAAAATATGGCGTTTGTTGCCCTGGCGGTAAGCGATCCAAGCGCGATAAGGCGGCATTGCTACGTCCTTGCCGATAATCTTGTATTGCTGTGCGGATATTGCTATCAATGTTTGTTGCCGCCTCGGGATAAGGCAATATCGGTGGGTAATATAATGCCCAGTTGACGGCATCTTTGGGCTTGATGTCGATATGTGCTTGTGGCGCTTGGCCTTTTTGGGCTTGTGCGCCTTGCCCTGGGCTAAGGCGGACGCTGCCTTTTTCGTTGAAAAACTTCACGCCGCCCTCATAAACCCAAAGCGAGGCGTTGTTATCATCAACGCTCATTGCAAACTCGGTGCCTTCCGGCCCTGCATTGGCAATCGGCGTATTGATTTGTAGGCGTTTGGGGGTGCGGCTGATGAAATGCACAAAGCCTTTGAACAATTCTAATAAGGTAGGCTTATCGGGTACTAAGCCATTCAACGACAGCACTGTGCCAGCATCAAGGCGTAAGGTAATACCGTTGGTCAGCAGCAACGAAGCTCGGCTATTTGCCTCTACTTGAACTCGGCTGCCTTCGCACAAAGTTTCATTGAGTTGCGCCGGTTGCCAATGGCGTTTGCCGTCTGGATCGAAATACAGTGTGCCTTGCAGAGACACCACTTTAGCCGCGTAATTATTGGGGCATTTATTTTTGGCAATATCTTCTTCTGACCAACATAACGGTGCGAATAAAACCAGTAATGGAAGAAGCAGATAACGCATTTTTTCATCCAGGGAAGGAAGTTATGTTTTCCTTAGATAATGATAGTAGAACTTTGTATTTGCAAGGTAATAATTCACATGGATTGAGTTTTTGTCTCAAGACAGTTGGGGCTTATTGCGTTTCTTTAGGGGCGTTTTGTGGCTGTTTTAGCCAGGCTTGCCATACTGCTAGTGAAACTGACAGGATGACGGGGCCTAAAAACAAGCCGACCGCACCAAACGCGGAAAGTCCACCAAAAACGCCAAATAGGACGATTAAGAACGGAATATGTCCAGCACCACTAATCACCAAAGGCCGGATGACGTTATCGACGGTGCTAATGGCAAAAATACCCCATAGCATCAAGCCGATGCCAGGCCAGAGGTCTCCCGCAAGAATCAACCCAAAACTCACGGGTAGCCATATCAAGGTTGCCCCCATAGGCACCATAGCCAATAATGCGGTCATTGCGCCCAGTAATGCTGGTGCATTAACGCCAGCTATTCCATAGCCGATACCTGCCATCAAGCCTTGACCCAATGCGGCAAGCACTAAACCATAAACCACGGCTCTGGCGGTGTCGCCAGCAGCTTGTAAATAGATATCCTGATACTTGCCTAAAAAATAACCGAGACCTTGGCGCAATTGGCTTATTGCTTGCTGACCGTCCCTGAAGCAAAAAAACAAGGTCACTAAGATAAAACCAAGCTGAATAAAATTACGTCCTACACCGCCTAAAAATTCCCCCAGCTCGCCTAGCCATTGTTTTGCCCAATCAGCCAGTTGTGCCTTAACTCCGGCTTCATCGGCATTTAGTTGGTCAAGATACTGTTGTAAATAATTGCCCAACCAGGGGATTTTACCGATGTTGTCGGGCAAATGTTTGGGTGGTTGTGCAAAGTTGGCTACTAAGGTTTGGTAGATGTCTTTGACTTCGCTTTGTAGTAAAGCGACTAGCCAGTAGCCCAATAGTGTAATCAACAGTGAAATTAATCCTGTTATAACGGCAGCACTCAATGTTGCATTGTTATGCAATTTTGCTTTCAGCCATTGATAAGGCGGCCACATAATATAAGTAATGATGAACGCCCAAGTGATGCTATGTAAAAATTCACGTAATACGGCATAACTGAGCCAGATCAGGCAAGCGAGTAGCGTGCCAGGGACGGCATATTTTAGAGGGGAATTACGAAGGAGTTCGTTCATGGCCTTATTATTGAGGATTCATGCCTCATGGGGGGAGTCGTCATTGATTGTACCCAAAACTTTATTGCAGTGCTTGCCGCAAAGATAAGCAATCAAATTTACCGGAAGTGCATTTCAACAATTCTTTGATCTAAATCAAGTCCTGCCTAAGCAAACTACATCACAATACAGTCACCCCGTCAGGTTGAACACGGGTTAGACAGAATCCTGAATGTCAGTTAGAACTGGCGGAGGGAATGTACTCCAAATCAAACACGAGAAAATCCTATGAAAATTATTAGTCAAACATTGATGCTTATTATTGCTGTTGTTGCCCTGACAGGTTGTATTGATAAAGATGAAGGCAAAATGCAAGGTAATAAAGCTGCTTCAGAAGTCACTAAATAATATCTGTCGGTTTCAATGGCTAATCAAGTTGCCACCGTTGAGTTTGCTCAGGGTGAAGGTAGTTTCATCGGGGCGGCTCAGCTTGATCAGTTATTGGCCAATAGCGAATCTTAACTAAGGTGATGTTGCCTTAGTTAAGGCGTTTGTGCGAGTGATTGAGTTTATAAGCTATCAATTCAGCTAGTAAATTTAAAGTTATTTGGTAGGCAAGGCTCTACGATAGTTTTTAGGGAGTCCAGGTTATTAATTTGGACGCCACGCTGTTTGACGGTGATGACACCTTTTTTGTTCAGGTTGGCCAGTTGTCGGCTCACGGTTTCTATAGTCAAGCCTAAAAAATTGGCGATATCGTGTCGGCGCATGGTCAGGTTAAATTCGATGCCTGAATAACCCAGGGCGCTATACCGTTGGGATAGCATCAGCAGGAAAGTCGCCATTTTTTCTGTAGCAGAACGGTTGCCGAGGAGGACGATCTTATCATGGTCGGAAACGATTTGGGTGCCGACAATACGCATCAGTTGGGCTTGTAAACTAGGTATTTTGCTGCTCAGCTCATTTAGGGTCGCTAATGGCAATTCGCAGACCGTGGCAGTCTCTAGTGCCACAACGGAACAATGGAAACTGCCGTTCTTTAGGGAATCCAAGCCCATCAATTCGCCCGGCAAATAAAAGCCGATGGTTTGCTCACTCCCGTCAGCGTTCGATATTAGGCTACGGAACGAACCCGACTTGACGGCATATAAGCTATGGCATAGGTCTTTTTGCCTGTACAGGTATTCGTCCTGGTCTAAGGGTCGTTTACGTTTGACGATTTTTTCGAGCTGGGAAATCTCTTCCTGCTTCAGCCCATAGGGCAGACAAAGCGTGCTAAGCCTGCAATGAAGGCAATCTACTTTGTGGACTAATGATTCCATCTTATTGTTCCCATATTGGGTTAAAGCTAATTTTTAATTTCATGAACTTTTATTGTCTGTATTCGTCACAAACATGGGCTATTTGCATTTAATTGGCATGAGGCCGCCTTGATTAACTAAGGGTCGTTTTTTCGTGGTATCAACCGTCTATCTAAAATATCTGCTATTTGTGGAGAGGTATCCGTATGAAACCTGATTCTGAAACACATAAGAGTAGCATCTACCTCAGACCAAATCCTCAGCGCTTGAATGTGAGCAATCATACCCCAATAAAAGCCAGTCCGCGCCAAAAACTCAACTCGCCCTTATCGAAAACGTTAAAACAACAAATCGATCAACTTTACCGCCAGCAGTGGATTTCTGATGCCGCTTATTACAAGGCTGAAGCAAGGGGGTTTATCCCAGGCTATGAAGCCACCGACTGGCTGGAAGCCGAGCAAGGCTATGTTGATATGCTGGTTGAGCTGTTTTTGGCTGTTTTCAGGGAAGATGGCCACATGACCAAGACAGGATTACA
Source organism: Methyloglobulus sp. (assembly GCA_013140405.1). GTDB lineage: Bacteria > Pseudomonadota > Gammaproteobacteria > Methylococcales > Methylomonadaceae > Methyloglobulus. The sequence goes on from JABFSV010000384.1 coordinate 12,213, forward strand.
GGAGTTAGCCAGGGCGGTTGGCGTGCCTAAGCCGGAACAGATTGATTCAAAGTTGGCATTGATTAGGGCTATCCAAGCGTCCGGTCATCGTGAGCCTTGTTTTAAGGCCAAGGCCGATGATTGTTGTCATGACCGAGCCGGATGCCACTGGGATACTGAATGTCGGAAGCTGGTTGCTGAGTGGCGGCGGTGAAGTTGCTCGTTTGGACATGCCTGGGAAATGAGCTAAAGCGCTCAAGAATCATGGGCTCTCGCTCTGGAAATCATGCGTTTTACTTCTGAATCCGTATTGATTGCGGTTATTTCTATGTCAGGATGTTGGCGGGCAAAAACCCTGAATACTTCATCTGCGAATGCTTGACCAATTGAAGTAACGCCAGAAAAATCAAAGACAACAATCTTGAACTTCTCAATACGAACCAACATCCGCTTGGCTTGTGACCTGGAAACAAGATTGTCATCGCCATACTGGGTCAGTTCGACCGGGACTATCGTTTTTGTAAAGCCGTAGTCATCACCGATTGAAAATTTATCGAACACTTTCTTAGTCGTTCGTTTTGAAAAGTTACGTAACTTCATCCGTACGCTTGTGCCGCCAAAATTTCCGCCAGATTGAAGAATCCAGTCTTGATTTTCTTTAAAATCATGAGAAAAATACACTTCACCTGATAGAATTGTAAAATCATCAAACATCCGAGAGCTAAAAAATATGCCTTCGCCAGAATGATTGGAAGGGTCTGTCGTAAATTTACCTTTTGCTAACTCAAGCACGGCATGACGCTCGTCAAGCAATCCTAGAGCTGATTGAATTTTCTTGAATATTCCAATGCCATTATCGTAGATAACTATTTCGGTGCTGGCTGCTGTATTCTGAAACTGCACATGTATAAGTTTTCCATCAGAGTGTTCAAGCGCATTGTTGAACATTTCAGTGAAGCCATAGTGCCAAATATTCAAAACATTAGTTGCCATTGATCCCAGTGAGGGAACAATATCTTCACGCCAAACCTGATCTTCGGTAACTTTCCAAGGTAGTGAATACGTTTTTTCCCATTTGATTAGCGGCGCTAAATTATATGTCTTATTCCTGGTCTTTCCAGTTTCGGTTATGGCCTTTTCTTCGATTAACCGTTGTATATGTTTGTTTACGGCTTGGCGCGAACAGCCAAATTTTTCAACAACAACTTTAACGATATCCGAAGGGTGATCCTGTACGTTTTTAATGATGAACCGTCGGACTTCAACCCCTCTGTCTCGAATGTTTGTCATGCTTTATTTTTTGTCAACCATATAGTCTAATATTGTCAGCTACAGGCCGTGTATTGTCAACCATAGGTGAAAATATTGAGAGATTAAGTAATTGAAAATCATTCAAAATCAAACCGATCCGGCAACCAACCGTTGTTGACGCAATCACGGAAACACCAAGCGGGCGTGGTTTCTGTCTTGTAGCTCCAAAAAAACCAGCCTAAGTATTTTTCATACGTAGCCAATTGTGCAGACGCATAAGCCCGATAAGCAACGTCCATTTGGAATTTGTCCATGTGTTCCAGGGCGTGGTTATAAGGCCCTTCGGCCCACAGCGAAACCACCTTTAAATCCAATCCCAAACTCCATTCGCCAACATACGTCCACTGGTTCATTTCCTGGATGATGGCATCGGCTTCTTGTTTCCATTCCACCACGGTTTTTGTGACGTGTTGATAAATATCGGCATCAATGTCCTCCCTTGCAAAGCATTGGTAACGGTGAATGTCAAACACCACATTGTCGAATTCAGGTTCTTTCATAAAGCCCAGATATTCTTGATAAGACCGAAAACCATCATGAAAAACCACCGCCACATCTTCGGGTTGACAATATTTTCGGATACGGTGATAGCCATCGATGTTGTATTTTTTTAGCAGGTCAGTGTCCACATCCCAACGGGGTTCGTTCAATACTTCAATGCCGTGCAGTGCAGGCCGTCCATGATAACGCTCAGCCAATTGTTCCAAGACCCACAAAGAATGGTTGAGATAGCTTTCGTCCGTATGCCATTCGCACACATCTTTTATGCCGCCATTATCGAAACCGTTTTGGCAACCCGGCGCTGCGTGCAGATCGAGCAAAATCAATAAGCCCAATTCTTCTGCCCACTGGAAGGCTAGGTCGAGAATTTCAATGCCGCCCACAACAAAAGGATGTTGATATTCGCCATACGTCCGGTGATACGGGTAATTCGCACCGAAAATCCAATGTCCGATGGGAATACGTACGGCATTGATACCGATACTTGCCAGCCAAGCGAAATCGTCGCGGGTGATAAAGGTTTGCCAGTGGTGTTTTAGCCTTGTTTCTGCTGCACCGCCCAATTCCACACAATACGTGGTTTCATCTGTCGCGTTCAAGCCTTCAAATACGCTGGGGGTCATCCATTTCTCCAGCACCAGCCAACCGCCCAGGTTGACACCGCGTAGTTTTTTGCCTTTTTTATCGGAAAATGAATTAGTCATAACTTTTATCTCAGGTAGATTATTAGGTTTGGTGTGTTTGATATTTGTACACTTTAAAAATTACAATCGGAATAACAACTTCTAAAACAACAAGCATACAAAAAAGGATCAATACATTAAATGGATAACCAGTTGATAACTTTAGTGCTGCTTTAGTTGGGTTTTTTGGGTCATAAATAGCAAATACTTTAGAGCCAATTGGATGTTCATTTAACTCACGTTCTGCATATTTTCGGTAGCTATGGCATTTGTATGATCCAAAAGCAGTCTTGGTTGAGTTATATTTTTTGCCATCTACATTGTAGTAATAATCCCATTCAGGACAATATGTATCGCCAAATTTGCCACTTGATTTAATAATTTTTGAAGCCGATACAATAGCTTCTGTTTTAGGCCAATTGACTGAGTTTTTTAAATCGGAATATATAACAATGCCTTGCCACAACCCAATAGCAAGGAATATATTGATAACAATCAATACCATGGCAAAAAATATATTTCTTATTACTTTTAATATATTCACAATTGTTGTGTGGATAGATAAAAATAGTGCGCTATATTTTCAGTTTACGCTGGTGAAATGCCTCAGCGGTCGGCTGGTTAGTGATGCTCAGGATAGCGGCATCAGGCAGTTCCGCTCCCAGTAATTCCAGCATCTGTGTTTCGCCGTCGGATGATAAGGAATCCAGGGCTTCTTCAACAAAAACCCACTTGGGACGATGCAACAAAACGCGAGCTAATCCCAAGCGTTGCTGCTGTTCACGGGAAAGTAGCTGTTCCCATTTCGCAACTCGGTCAAGCTGGTTGACAAATTCTTTAAGCCCGACTTGTTTGAGTAACTTCTCCAGTATAGGGCGGTCGAACGAACTTGTGCTGAGGGGATAACAAATGGCAGCATAGAGAGATCCGGTCGGCAAGTAAGGTCGGGGTGGCATAAAAAATAGTGAGCCATCCTCAGGAATTTCAATACGGCCGAATCCCCATGGCCAGAGCCCTGCAATGGCCTCAAACAATTTCCCGCCCATGCTGGTTTGACCAGAAATCAGCACACGTTCGCCTGCTTTAATTTCATTGTTGATGGTTGCCGAGATGTTATCAACGCCTAAATTGGCGATGGTGACATTGTCAAAATTTAATACGGATTTCTTTGATTTGTCTAAGCAAATTTGATGTGAATTGTGGCAGGATATATCGTATTCCAACTCATCCAAGGCTTTGACTAAACTTAAAACTCGCTCAACTGATGCCCGCCAATTGGCAATTTCCGCCATACTGTTCACTGGCCAAGATAACGCCGAAACCATTTGTTGAAATGCCTGGACAGATTGCATCAACGTACCCAGCGTAATAGCCCCTGCGATGTAGCGGGGAGATGCCGCCAATATAGGCAGTGCCATCGAGGTGACCGAGTATCCTGTTGTAAATATTTGAATTTTTTTCCATGCCAGTGTTTGCTGCCGATAGGCCGCAATAATTCTCTGGAATGAGCCAAGAAAACGCGCCTGCTCATTGTCTTCGCCTTTTATTAAAGCAATGGCTTGGGAATTTTCTTGTGCTTTTATCAGGTCATGACGGTAATTGGCTTCTTGGCTTTGTCGGACATTGGTTGCCTCAGTCAAAGACTTGCCCATCCACTTTCCCAATATCGATGCACACACGGTATAAATTATTGCAATCCAAACGAGATAACCCAAAACCGGAAAGGAGACAGAACCGTAGTCAAAAATTACCGTGCCAGATAAATCCCAAAGAATTTGCGTAAAGCTAATTAGCAATAAAAGGCTGTAGAAAAAGGAATGGCCAAGGGAAACAGCTTCTTCTGTCGCAATACGAATATCCTCTGCGATGCGTCCATCAGGATTGTCACTGTTCCTTTTTGACATAAAAGTGAGCTGATAATGTCGGCCTTGATGCATCCATTTGGAAATGACTTTTTCTGTCAGCCAAGTACGCCAACCAATCAACAACCGTCTTTTAACCATTAAATGTAGGGTGGTTATTGCGATATTGGCGACAAAAATCAAGCCCAATAATTCTACCTGCTTGATTAAACCTGACATTGACCGTTGTTCAAGGTCATCAAATAAGGCCGCATTCCATTCTGTAATCACCACGGCTATGCCCATTTGACATACGGTTAGTACAACAAACGTTACCGCTTCTATGCGAATTACGACTTTATTTTTGGAATTCCAAAAAGGCCCCGCCAATTTTATAAACTGAATTAAAAATCCATTTTGCCGTTGCATCGGTTCATCCCCTAGTGAAAATGCAGTATTGAGCAATCTACTATCTTAGTATTGCTTACTTAAGCCATATCGTATTATTGTTAGTTATAGCTTACCGTTTTACTGTTTCATTGAACACAATAAAATCAACCGGAATCTGAACACAATGTTATCAGTGACATCATCAAATACTTTAAATATCGCACATCGGGGAGCGAGGGCTTATGCACCCGAAAATACGCTGGTTGCTTTTGCCAAAGCTAAAGTTTTCGGCTGTGAAATGTTCGAGATGGACGTACGCTTGTCCAAGGATGGTGTAGTTATCGTTTATCACGACGAACATTTGGTTCGCTGCACAGATGCCAAAGCCAAATTTCCTGGCCGAAATAGTTATAATGTCGCCGATTTTACTTATGCGGAACTTAATAGCCTAGATGTAGGCAGTTGGTATATTGAACAGTTAGCTCTTCCCAGTGAGGACAGGCAACCCTTTTTGCAAAGCCTGACAGATGCCGAATTAGATGAATTTGTCAGCCCATCGGAACGGACTTTTTATGCTTCAGGTCAGGTCAAGATACCGACCCTCGCAGAAACATTGTCCTTGGCTAAAGAACTGGGATTGATGGTCAACGTAGAACTTAAAAGGCAGCCAGATGGTGAGTCAGGATTGGTCGAGGCTGTGTTAAAGGTTGTACAAACGATGAAAATGGAGGATCAAATTCTGATTTCATCTTTTGAGCATGACATGCTGCGGCAAATGCGGCAACAAACCAAAAAAATCGCCACCGCTATTCTTATTGATTCCCCCATCAAAGCTCCAATCACCTACCTACGTAAATTAAAGGCAAATGCTTACAATGTCGGTTGTTACAAGGATTTTAAACGCAATAGTTTTGATGGGTTGTCCGGCAAACGCTATCTTACCCACCTGGATAAGATCCATAAAGCTGGGTTTGGTGTGAATATATGGACTTGTAATGACCAAGAGGAAATGGCTGGCTTATTGGCAATTGGGATAACCGGCTTGATTTCTGATTACCCTAACCGTGTGCGTGAAAAGTTACAGCTACATTATCAATAAAACTTATGGAGACTATGCCACATAGTTAAGGTTTGCCATTTGTCGCAAAGTCTGCCGATGCAATGCCAACCACTGAATCGCAATAATGGGTATGCCGGACTCAATCTTGCCTTCTTCCAGCATTTTGTAGGCTTCATCAAATGAGACCGTATAGACCAGAATGTCCTCATCTTCATGATCCAAACCATGAATTCCGCCGATCTGGGAGCTGTCAACCCTACCATAAAACAGGCTGATTTGCTCTGATGAACCGCCTGGCGTGGTATAAAAGCGGTTGATGAGTGTTAGCTCCTTTATGTCACATCCCGCTTCTTCTTTTGATTCTCGGTAGGCGACCTGTTCGGGCGTTTCGCCTTCATCAATCGCGCCGGCAACGATTTCCACTAACCATGCCCGATCCGTATTTGTTGCCGCACCGACCCGAAACTGCTCAATCAACACGACCTTGTCGGCATCGGGGTCATACAATAAAACCGCTACGCAATTGCTTCGCCGGAACAGTTCACGGCTGATCTCCCCGCTCCACCCCCCCGCAAACAAAGTGTGTTTTAGCCGATATTTTTCCATGACGAAAAAACCATCATAAACAAGGTCTTTGTTGATTATTTCAAACTGTTTTTTCATTTTTTGCCTTGATATTCAACTCTGTAGATAAGCCCCACATGATCGTCGGAAATGAGCAGGCTACCATCTGGCATTTCCAGAATATCGGCGGGTCGTCCCAAAACATTATCATCTTTTGTTAACCACCCGTCGATAAACACCTCTTCCGAAGCGGGTTTACCTTGCTTGAAGCGAACCAGGGCAATGCGATAGCCATCCGGCTTGGTACGGTTCCAGGAGCCATGTTGAGCAACAAGAAGCTGATTTTGATAGTCAGATGGAAACTGCTTGCCTCGGTAAAACCATAAGCCCAAAGGTGCAACGTGGGCTTTATATTTCCAGGCAGGCGCGGTAAATTCTTTGCAATTTTTGTCCGCTCCAAATTGGGGGTCGAGAATTTCGCCCCCGTGACAATGCGGAAAACCGAAATGCTCACCTACAGTCGACCACTGGTTTAACTCATCTGGCGGTAAATCGTCACCCAAATAATCGCGGCCATGTTCATTAAAAAACAAGGCATTCGTGTCAGGTTGCCAGTCAAAACCCACAGTATTTCTGATGCCTCTGGCAATGATTTCAAAATGACTGCCATCTTGATTTAATCTGACCAACGACGCATAAGGCTTACCCGGTTTACAAATATTGCAAGGTGCGCCAATTGCAGTGTAGAGCTTGCCGTCTGGCCCAAAGCGCAGATATTTCCAACCGTGATGTTTATCCGAAGGCAGTCGGTCGTAAATCACAACGGGCTTCGGTGGTTTGTTAAGGGCTTGAGTAATCCCATCAAACCGGATGATGCGGTTGACTTCCGCCACATACAAAGCACCATCTTTATAGGCCACACCATTCGGCATATACAAGTCTGTTGCAATGGTATGGTTTTCATCGGCAATACCATCATGATTGGAATCTTCGACAGCATAGACATTGCCAGATGTACCCGTACCCACATAGACAATGCCGTTGTCGCCCAATGCCATGCTACGCGCATTGGGCAGGTTATCGGCAAATACGGACAGCTTGAAACCCTCTGGGACATGCAGGTTTTTTAGCAGATCCTGATGGTTTCCAGCTTGTGCAAAGCCTAAGCCTGTGTTAAATACGAGCAGAGTTATGAGTAGGGTTTTGGTTAGTGTCATCGAAATTTCCTCCTTAACTAAACTTATAATCAGTTTATCATTCTAACCGGACGTTGAATTCATTAATTCAATCCCCATAATGGCTGTACAACAACTACTTAAAGAGGCTGC
>JABFSV010000473.1 GCA_013140405.1 Methyloglobulus sp.
ATAAAGGCTTCGATTTCGATATTGAGATCTGTTTGGGGGCAGGGGCTTATATCTGCGGTGAAGAATCTGCGCTTATCGAGTCGCTTGAAGGCAAACCCGGCATACCGCGCAACCGTCCGCCTTATCCGGTAACCCAGGGTTATTTGGGGAAACCCACGGTCGTTAATAATGTGGAAACTTTCCTTGCCGCTGCCGCAATAGCCGTAAACGGTGGCGAATGGTTTGCGAATATTGGTACAGAAAAATCCAAAGGCACCAAAATCCTCAGCATCAGCGGCGATTGTCTACATCCCGGTATTTACGAATATCCGTTCGGTACAAGCATTCAGGCTATTTTAAAAGATTGCGGGGCGATTGACGTATTGGGCATTCAAATTGGTGGGCCATCGGGAACGTTTATTTCCAATCAGGAATTCGAGCGTAAGCTGGCGTTTGAAGATTTAGCCACCGGCGGATCGTTTATTATTTTTAACAAAAGCCGTAATATTCTCGATGTCGTGCATAATTTTACTCATTTTTTTGCCCACGAAAGCTGTGGTTTCTGTACGCCGTGCCGTGTTGGCACGTCGTTGTTGAAAAAACAAGTTGATAAAATAGTTGAAGGTCATGGCTCGGCAGGTGATGTGGTGGCTCTTGAAGAACTTTGCCAGATCATTAAAAAACACAGCCATTGCGGACTTGGGCAAACCGCCGCCAATCCTGTGCTTACGACGTTGGAGCGTTACCCAGAGCTGTATCAAAGTAAATTGAAAACTATCACTTATGAGCCTGGATTCGATTTGGACGGCGCTCTGGAAACCGCACGGCGCATGGCAAACCGAAATGATGCCGGAGCGCATTTAGCCCAAATTGGGGAAGATCATGGCTAAAACCTTTACCATTGATGGCAAGACGATCCCTTTCGAAACTGGGCAAACCATTATCGAAGCGGCGACTGCGGCAGGGGTTTATATTCCGCATTTATGCCATCATCCAGATTACACGCCGCATGGCAGTTGTAAGCTTTGCTCAGTCAAAGTCAATGGCAGGGTCTGTTCAGCCTGCACTTTTCCGGCAGGAGAAGGCCAGGAGGTGATTAACAATAGCAAAGACCTGAATGATGATCGCCAAAAAATCACGCAAATGCTGTTTGTCGAGGGCAATCATTTATGTCCAGGTTGCGAGAAAAGTGGTAACTGTCAATTACAGGCGGTCGCTTACCATTTGAATATGCTCGACAACCACTACCAACATTTTTATCCAAAACGGGCTTTGGATGCGTCTCATCCTGATGTTTTGATTGACCACAACCGATGTATTTTTTGTACTCTGTGTGTTCGTGCCAGCCAGCAACAAGACGGTAAAGATGTGTTTGCGATCAGCGGACGCGGGATTAACAAACGGCTTATCGCCAATGCCCAAAGCGGGCTGTTAAAAGATACTGACTTGGAAGCGACGGATGCAGCCGCGCATATCTGCCCAACCGGCGCGATCTTGATTAAACGCACTGGCTATCAGATTCCGATTGGTGAACGGATTTACGATCATAAAGACATTGATCAAGTCAGCTTAGCCGCATCGGGCCTCATACCGATTACGACACTCGCGCCATCCCTGGCAGTCGGTACGGAGCAAACGCAAGATGGCGAATAAAATCAGGATCGCTACCACCTCGCTGGCTGGTTGTTTCGGCTGCCACATGTCATTCCTCGATCTGGATGAACGGTTGTTGCAGTTGGCAGAAGTTGTTGAATTTGACCGCTCACCGATCACAGACATAGAACACTGCACTAACTGCGACATCGGCCTGATTGAAGGCGGCGTGTGTAATTCTGAAAACGTGCATGTCCTGCGCGAATTCCGCAAGAATTGCAAAATCCTGGTCGCGGTCGGCGCTTGCGCCATTAATGGCGGTTTACCTGCGTTACGCAATTTCATTCCCTTGGAAGAATGCCTTGCGGAATCTTATCTCGACGGCATCGGTGTGGAAAACCCGCAGATTCCCAGCGATCCGGAACTGCCTTTATTATTGGATAAAGTCCGTCCGATTCATGAGGTCGTAAAAATCGATTATTTTCTGCCAGGTTGTCCGCCATCTGCCGATGTGTTCTGGAAATTCCTGACCGATTTTCTTGAAGGACGCGAACCGTCGTTACCGTATGAATGGGTGCATTACGATTAAAGTTATGGCATTTCGCATCAAGAAAACGTATACGAAAATAAGGCTCCTAATTTAAGTTTCAAATCCAACACTTTGCTAATCACCGCTATAAGATAGCCGATAACCAATCCCAGTCTCCGTCAGCAAATAGCGCGGCTGGGTAGAATCCACTTCTAGTTTTTGCCGCAGTTGCCCCATATAAATCCGCACGTAATGATCATGTTCCACATAGGTTGGCCCCCAAACATTCAACAGCAATTGCCGATGTGTCATGACTTTTCCTGCATTTCGGATTAACACATTCAAAAGTCGGTATTCGATGGGGGTTAGATGGACTTCCCGCTCACCGATAAAAACCTGTCGACGGGATAAATCAACCCGCAAATCGCCCTCGCAAAATTCGGTTTCCGTGCTGTCTTGCTTAAATTGATTGATGTGGCGTATGGCTACCCGAATCCTAGCCAATAATTCACCAATGCTGAAAGGTTTGGTCAGGTAATCGTCCGCGCCAGCATCCAATGCGGTGATTTTATCTTGTTCCTGGCTTCTTGCCGATAACACGATAATAGGTACACTAGACCATGATCGCACTTTATTGATGACGGTGATGCCGTCCATACGCGGTAAACCCAGGTCGAGAATGACCAAGTCAGGCTTTCGGGTAGCGACTTCTACCAGACCTTGTTCGCCGGTATTCGCTTCGAACAAAGTAAATCCATTTGCACTCAAGCTCGTCCGTAAAAACCGGCAGATTTGCGGGTCATCTTCAATAATCACGATGATTGATTTTACGCTATCCATCTTGATGATCTTCCGCTTCTAGTTCAGGTAACGCCTCATCCATCGGCAAGACAAAATAAAATTCAGCACCGCCTTCAGTGCGGTTATTTGCCCCAATCAGGCCGCCGTGGGCAATCACAATCGCCTTACAGATAGACAAACCCAAGCCCACGCCGCTTTGGGAGCCTTCCCTGTCTAAGCGGTAAAATTTGTCGAACAACTTTTCTTCTTCCCCAGCTGGAATGCCTTGGCCTTCGTCGGCAACGCTTACTTTTAAGGTATGCACTGACCGTTCCGCTGAAATATCAATGGGCGTCCCAGTAGGCGTGTATTTGCAGGCATTTTCCAATAAATTTATCAGCACTTGTTCTATCAAAACCGCATCGAGACGCACTAGGCATAGACCTTCAGGAAGTTTCGTGTTGACAACCCGGCCTTGAAGTTTCCTCTTTAACCGTGCTAACGCGCCGCCGATGATTTCATCCAAGGGATACCACTGCCGGTTAAGCTGTGCCTTACCTGCATCCAGGCGTGCCATATCCAGGATGTTATTGGTTAAATTCGACATTCGCAGGGCTTCATCATAAATCGTAAAGCCTAATTCTTGCCGATCAGTCTGTGAAAGTTGAGCATCCTTATCGACGAGCGTACTGGCTGCACCTACAATGGATGCTAACGGTGTCCGTAAGTCATGGGAAATCGCACTAAGCAGGGAATTACGTAACGATTCCGATTCAATTCGCATTTGGGATTGTTGTGCATCATCGGATAGGCGGACACGCTCAATTGTTTGCACAATCTGGTTGATAAAGGTATCCAGCAATCGGCGTTGCTCAGGCAAAAACACCCGTCGTAAATTGGCAGCACGTAAAGCCAGTACACCAATCACGCCCCGATAGCCTGTCATCGGAAAATACACGGCATCGGCACCCGGTAAGGTATCCGTACCTTGGCCTGCAATTTGGTTGTGATCGAACACCCATTGGGCAACCCCTAGATCGCAACCTTTTAAAGACTCCGGTAATGGCGTATCCAACGGGTAGATAATTCGGCCACCCTCTGCTGGAAACAGCAATACGTTAGTACCGCCGAACTCAGCTTGAATATGCCGGACCGATACTTTTGCCGCATCAATAAAAGTGCGGCTGACAGCCAACTCTTCGCTTAAGGCATAAAGAACCTTCGCCCGCCTTTCCCGGTGTGCGGCAACTTTGGTTTGTGCCCGCATATTGCTCGTCAGATGGCTGATGACAATGCCGACCAGCAACATAATCACAAACGTCACTAAATACTGGGCATCTGCAACCGAAAAAGTATTGACTGGTGTAACAAAGAAAAAATCAAAGGCCAGGACGCTTAAAACAGAGGTCAAGATCGAGGCTTCCCGACCAAAGCGGGCAGCCACGAAAACGACACCCAGTAAATAAACCATCACGATATTGGCTAATTCAAATCGCCCAGTCATTAACCAGCTAACCAGGGTGCTACATGCGGTCGTGCCAAATGCCCACCCTAATCCTAACCATCGTTTTTTTATGGTTTCCGCTTTTGGGTAATTAAATCGGAACGATTTATTTTTAGCCCCGCTTTTAATTTGCTTTAACTCTAGGTTAACGGGACTGCCTAATAAATAAATATTGATGTTGTGCGCTTCAGCAATCAGTACATCGACCATCGAACCTAATAACCACCTTTTCAAGCCCCGACGACTGGGTTTTCCTAAAACAATTTTGGTGACATTGCGGTCTTTGGCAAAACTCAGGATTTCTTCGCTAATCACTAAACCAGAAAGGGTGGCAGTTTCTGCGCCCAAGGTTTCTGCAAAACGTAATACCCGCAATATTTCATCGCGTTGTTGTGGCGGTAGGCGCTGTAGTTTGGGTGTCTCCACATA
>JABFSV010000188.1 GCA_013140405.1 Methyloglobulus sp.
TAACCCCTGATGAAGCAATGATCGAAGTCCAAATGCTATTGGGAGAAGAGGGGGAATCAGTACCCGAATTCATACGTGAACTACGGCTTCAATTTGAAAATGCACCTCGACACCCGAAGCAGCTTAGCCTCATTGATGAGGAATGGGAAGAGTGTGTTGGAGAGCCAACCGATGGTAAGAAACGATCTCCTCGGACACCTAGCCCGAAACCAATTCCTCTTTATCAACACTACCGTATCGAAATTTGGCGAGAGTCCAAGAAAGATAAAAAGCATGTCAGAGTTACTGGGCTATGAATCCGAGTATGTGGGATGTGAAGAACAAGGCGCATAAGATGTGCTTATAGGATGTTTTGAACCATCTTGAAACGCTACGGTGGAACAGTCATAATGTTGAAATCTGTAAAATTTTATTAGGTACTCATTCTTATGAACATCGAAACCATTCGTCATGAAGCTCTAGCCCTTGCACCTCAAGAACGGGCGCAATTGGCAGAGCAATTGTTATCTAGCCTGGATACTTTAACGGAAACAGAAATTGAACAGCTTTGGCTTCAAGAAGCGGCGGGACGTGCAGATGAAATTGACAAGGGCATAGTTCAGCTTATTCCTGCCGATGTGGTTTATCAGGAAGCGTTAGCGCTTCTGAAATGAGCTATTTCTTTCATCCGAAAGCGCGAATTGAGCATTTAGAGCATGTAAGCTATTACGAATCCCAACTAAAAGGCTTAGGAACGCGTTATCTTTCGGCTTTTACATTGGCGTTGACTAAAGTTTGCGCTGCGCCTCATCGACATAAAATCGTATTTCATCCCAATATTCGGAAATACCGAATTCCTGGATTTCCTTACAACATCATGTATCGACAAACCAGTGCTGAAATTGAGATTTTGGCGGTTGCACCGCATCGCCACCGTCCAGATTATTGGGTTGAAAGGTTGTAAATTGATTGAGCCGATCCCGTATGTTGGGCAATTGTAGGTTGGCGGTGAGGTAGGAACCCCAACACAAACAGAACCGCCCAGCTTTGGGTATCCTAACGTAAGCTCAACGGCACTAATTGTTGATAACGTACTTTTTTCATTGGATTTTTCACCCAAACAATATTTTTACTTAACATATCATAAAGACAAAATAAAAAATGACCCAACTCCCTGATTGCCCTAAATGTGGTTCGACATACACTTATGCCGATGACACTAACTATATCTGCCCTGAATGCGCGCACGAATGGCCGCAAGCCGGGCAAATTCAAAGTAACGAAGAGAACTGTTCAGTCAAAGACAGTAACGGTAATCCGCTTCAGGATGGCGATACCGTGACCGTCATCAAAGACCTCAAAGTTAAAGGTTCATCCCTTGTCGTTAAAGTCGGGACGCGTGTCAAAAACATCCGGCTGGTCGATGGCGATCACGATATCGATTGCAAAATCGACGGCATCGGCGCAATGAAACTGAAATCGGAATTCGTAAAAAAGGCTTGATTAAGTACGAATGTCAGTATCGTAGCTTGGATTGAATACAATAAAACTCAACGCAAACGAAGTCTTGAATGTTGGATTTCGTTATTGCTCAGCCGTTTAGGCTGGGCAATAGCTTTATCGATTGCACGCCAACTATCGAAAACTATTAATAAAAAATATGAGGCTACTGGAATGATTAATTGGTTGGTTTTGAATGACGTGATGGCTTGGCTGCTTGCGTTAAAAACGGATCTGATAAAACAAAAAAATCTGTTTTATCTGTTGTTGCTTGCAGTAGGTGCAATTGTTGCGTTTGGAACAACTTTGTATTTTGTAGACCCGAATATCAATTCTATATGGGATGGCCTTTGGTTTGCCTGGAGTGCGCTAACAATGGTGGGATTTGGCGATGTGGTGCCGACATCGTTACTCGGCAGGATTTTTGCGAGCTTTCTGTTGGTGATTGGCATTCTTTTATTGGCGTTGCTCAACGCTACGTTTTCAGCGGCGCTTATTGGAAGGGGAGTCACTCAGGTTGAACGCGATGTGACTCAAGTTGAAAAGGAAGAAAGTCTGATTCTTCAGGAGATCAAGCGGCTACATGAACGACTTGATAAGTTGGAAGAGCGTAGTAAATAATGTTTTTGTTACCCCCTAAGATCACACGGGACTGGATTTGAACCACATACTTGCAAGGTAGTGCAACATGACCATATTGCAGATGAATGTGTTGTAACGGAAGCTAGCCTAATTTCCGCAAGGTAGGCGGATAAAATATGAATCCACTCGCTTTGCAGCTACCTAAACATGTTGTTTAGTACCCATATTCCATATCAAGGAGAATTTAATGTCATTGGAAATCATGCTGACTGTCGCTATCACCGCCGCGATTCAGTCGGTGTTTGGCGCGGGTGTCTTGCTATTAGGCACGCCACTTATGCTGTTGTTTGGCTACCCATTTGTTGACGTATTGATTGTGCTTTTGCCCGTATCGTTAGCCATCAATGTGTTGCAAATGACTAAACATCACGCCCATATCGATTTATCGTTATTGCGTAAGGTTATGTTATTAACACTGCCGCCTATTGCCTTCTTTTTGTTTTTGGTAACGCACGTAAGGATAAATATTGGCCTGATTATCGGTCCTTTTCTCTTGTTCATCGCTTTTAAATCAGTTTCATCAACCGTCACTCAAATCCTTGACCGGTTAATGCGCTATGAAAATCTTTACTTGCTGACCGTGGGCGTTGTGCATGGCACCAGTAATTTAGGCGGTTCGTTATTGACAGCATTAATTCATCATAAACACTACCCCAAAGATGTCGCAAGAGTCACCATAGCGGCTTGTTACAGCACATTTGCCGTTGTGCAGTTGCTAACGTTGGCAATATTTAGCCGTCAACAAATCGACATACCTATTTTTGGCAACCTCATTTATATTCTGGTTGGCACGATCATTGTCGAGCTAGTTGACGTGACATTATTTAGTCGAATTGAACACGAAAGATACCGGTATATTTTTGGTATTTTTTTAGCATTCGCAGGTTTGGTGTTGATAGCAAAATCTTTTATGCAATAACACCGACTTTACCGCGAGCAGATGAGTTGTTATTGACGAGAAATAGAGCTGTTGATTGGGGTTCAGGTAATATTGTAGATAATTTCACAGTCTTTATTGCTCCGGCTAGTCTATTAGCATTAGGTAAAGCTGTCTGGCTCGCTTAACCTGTTGGCACTTTGTAAATAGAAGGATAAATTGTGTGAAGGTGCAAAAAAAATTGCTAATTCAAACGACAGAAACTTAAATTACACGATAGGCGGGCATTAATATGACGACAAGACCAGAGTTAGCCACGAATAAAGACGAAGGGGAAGGTGAAGAATCTCAAACTCAAATTACTCCGCCGACACAACCCAAACGGGAAGTATATCCAGAAGTGAATGGGCGGTTTATGGGTGCGATCTTATGGCTTGGTCTTGCCTTTGTTGTTATGGTTCTTTTGTTGCAAAATTTTTCAGGCTATTCGTAAAATTCGTAATTCGGTAAGGTAGGTCGAACTCCAGACTTACTTGCTTACAAGTCGGCTAGCCGGAATAGATAAGGAACAATAGACTAAACCCTGCTATACCTAATCTTGGACTTCGTTTATTAGGCGCATTAGGTTATGGTTAGCGTGACCCAATTCATGTGGTCGTCATTTAATTACACAAAGAGAAAACTAATTTTGGAAAATTTCACCCCAGTTTCAGCTTTTTCAGGCGGCATTCTAATCGGCTTGGCAGCTACGTTGTTATTGCTGTTTAACGGGCGCATTGCCGGTATTAGCGGGATGATGAGCGGGTTAATCAAAGCGCCCCGCATCGAATTGTATTGGCGTTTGGTTTTTTTGATGGGTATCGTGCTGGGTGCATTCATCTTTCATCTTATTAGGCCGGATTTTTATCATCCACGGACGAATTTTCCGTTTTGGCTGCTGGCTTTAGGCGGGTTTCTGGTAGGGTTCGGTACCCGCATGGGTAATGGTTGCACCAGCGGACATGCTGTGTGCGGGATTGCGCGGTTATCATTGCGATCAATCGTTGCGACAGCCACTTTCATGCTGAGCGGATTTATTACCGTTTATGTTGTCCGACATTTGATAGGGTGGTGATATGAAATTAATACTCGCTTCGTTAATCAGCGGAATGCTGTTCGGTGTCGGTTTATCGCTTTCACAAATGATTAATCCCGATAAAGTGCTTAACTTTTTGGATATTGCGGGGGCATGGGATCCCAGCCTGATCTTTGTTATGCTTGGCGCGTTGGAGGTGACATTTATCAGCTTTAAGGTAATTCTAAAGCGTCCAAGCCCAGTCTTCGACCATAAATTTTATTTGGCGACCAAAAAAGAAATCGACAAACCACTTATTATCGGTGCAACTATCTTTGGTATAGGCTGGGGGTTAACGGGGTATTGTCCTGGGCCAGCGGTTGCAGGTTTGGGGTTTGGTAATCCTGAAGCTGTAATTATGGTAATCGCTATTTATTTGGGTTTTATGGTGCATCGGTATCTTTTTGAACGCTGATCCACAGCCTAAAAAAGCTATTCTTTACTTGGTTAACTGTATCGGCAAGGGGTTGCAGAATGGAAAAAAATTCAATTTTGGCAATGACCATACTTGGGGTTTTGCTGGCGATAGGTATGTCCAGTGCTGCATTTATTTTGGGTGTGCAAGCGAAAAAAGCAGCATCCGGTCAGCAATCGATTACCGTAAAAGGTTTGGCGGTCAAAGACGTGCAAGCTGATAATGCCGAGTGGACGGTGACGATTTCAGTGAACCAACCGACTTTTGCCGAAGCCTTGAATAAGCT
>JABFSV010000127.1 GCA_013140405.1 Methyloglobulus sp.
AATCAGAAACAAGTCCGGGCAGATTGCTTGCAACGACTTACACAGATTTTATTTTGTTTAATTTGCCAGGCAAACCCACGAAAAAATCATTTATCAAAAGCTATTATCAATCGGTCAGCTCGACTTAGAAGGAGTACATGGAAGCGTAACGCTAGTGGAGCGGTGTACGACGACCCCCGCGTAGCCGTAGGGGCCGGGCGTGTTGACGGAGTTGGAGCGCGAGCGGAAGCGTAGTCAACATGCAAGGCCATCCGACACGGCGTCAAGTCATTTGGGCAGTCGTGATGCACAGCGTACCGAAGGGGAGTTGTGCATCGTGACGAACCGAGGACGAACGCGGGCAGCCGAAGGCATTAATCGCCACGTGATTTTTCGCCGCTAAAATCGGATGGATCCCATTTTAGCTTTCGCGAAAAATAGTGGCGCGCTTATTTGGCTCCTGCGACTAATTCGTCAGCCGTTTTATATTTACTTTTTAAGGTGTCAACACTGGGCGCAACCGAACCATTGTGGCACCCTTTACAGGTATCAGAATCACCAGCCATTGAAACGGCTGGCATTAAAGCAACTAAAGCCAATGCAGTTATGGCGAGCAGTAATTTTTTCATTCCAAGTCTCCTCAGTTTTATTGTCGTTATTAATCTTTGAGAATATTCTTAAACATTTAGGTAATGTAAATGTTCAAGCACTGTGTTGTAGAGGGTTTTCATCTACGAAAATTTTTTATCACACCCTGTATTTCAATGCAAATTCTTTAAAGTTTTTCGGGAACACTAACGCTTCGATAAAAACTGAATAAGTCTTTTCATCATTTCTACTATTCGATATTTTCTGTGGCCTTTGCCAGTTAAGAACCTGTTTATAATAAGGCTTATTCAATAGTTTTTTCCGAAGATGGTTTGGAAATATTACCTCAACGTGTTATCGCTAATTAAGGGTTCATCCAGAATAAAATGGCGGATAGTGGTCGTTTTGTTATTGTTAATAACCAACCTCATCCTAGCCAAGTTACCCCAAAAACCACTGTCTGATTATTCTGTCTTCTCCAGCGCCATTTATGCCCGCCACGGCGAATTGTTGCGCTTAACCTTAGCATCCGACCAACAGTATCGGCTGTGGATGCCGTTAGCGGAAATCCCCCTTAGCTTACGTACCGGCACATTGTTGTATGAAGACCGCTGGTTTTATCGGCATCCCGGTTTTAATCCGTTGGCATTGCTGCGTTCGGCCTGGATGTCCTACGGGCGTGGTGCGCATCAAGGCGGCTCGACCATTACCATGCAGGTCGCACGGCAGTTGTACCGGATCGATAGCCGCAATCCGTTGGGCAAACTCCGGCAAATTGCCGCGGCGGTTTGGCTGGAGTTGCGCTATTCGAAGAATGAAATTCTCGAGGTGTATCTGAATACCGCGCCCTATGGCGGCAATATTGTCGGCGTGGCGGCGGCCAGTTTGCTGTATTTTCATAAGCCCGTGTCGCAGCTGACTTTAACCGAAGCGTTAACGCTGGCTGTGATTCCGCAAAACCCTAAGCAGCGTTTCCCTAACAAACACAGTACGCAACCGGGTTTGCCATCTGCATTGCAACAAGCCAGAATAAGGTTGTGGCAAAATTGGCTGGCGGAATTTCCTCAAGATAAGCGATATGCGGCTGATTTTGCTTTACCCTTATCCGTTTATTCTAAAGCCGATAAACCCTTTCTTGCGCCGCACTTGACCGACTTACTATTACGTCAATACCCGCATGAGCAGCACATCCATAGCAGTATCGACAGTAAAACACAGTTAAGCATTAAGCAATCGGTGGATAACTACCTGCAACAAAACCGGTCATTGGGAATTCGTAATGCGGCGGTGTTGCTGCTGGATACCCGAACCATGCAGGTTAGGGCGCTGATAGGTTCGGCGAATTACTGGGATGTCGGGATTAAAGGCCAAGTCAACGGCACTCAGGCAAAACGTTCGCCGGGTTCGACGTTGAAACCATTTATCTATGCTTTGGCGTTGGATCAAGGGCTGCTACATCCGCGCACGATTATTGCCGATACGCCGACTTCGTTTGGTCCCTACAATCCGGAAAATTTCGACAGCCGTTTTTTAGGGCCGATTACCGTTCAAGATGCGTTGATTCGTTCGCGTAATATCCCTGCTCTAAATACAGCCGCAAAACTTAAACAACCTTCACTGTATGGATTTTTGCAGCATGCTGGCATCAGCGGATTAAAACCCGAACAACATTATGGCTTATCGCTGGCATTAGGCGGCGGTGAAGTGACGATGCTGGAGCTGGCACAGCTATACGCCATGTTACCCAATCAAGGACGTTTTCAGCCAGTACATTATCGTGTTGATCAGAAAGAGCAAGCCGTACCTGAGAAAACTTTATTAAGCCCGGCCAGCGCTTTCATTACGCTGGATATACTCAGTAACAATCCGCGTCCTGATACCAAACGCCTAGCTTACCCTAAAGTGGCCTGGAAGACGGGGACGTCTTGGGGCTTTAAAGATGCGTGGTCGGTAGGCGTCACCGGACATTACGTGTTGGCCGTTTGGGTCGGGAATTTTGATAATCAAGGCAATACCGCTTTTACCGGAATTAAAGCGGCAGGCTCTTTGTTTTTTTCATTGATTGACAGCTTGCGCAGTCAGCATCTGCTTGATCGCTTGGACGGCGAACTACTGCCGCCGAAACCGGAGTCGGTTGCCCAAGTCAATGTCTGCGCCGCCAGCGGCGATCTGCCGAATGAGGACTGCCCTTCGTTAGTCAAAACTTGGTTTATCCCAGGTAAATCGCCGATCAAAACCAGCACGCTACATAAAGCCGTTTACTTCAATGCCAAAGGCGAAGTGATCTGCAAAGGCCAGCCGTATAGCCGCCGTGCAACCTACGAGTTTTGGCCGAACGATATGGCTCTTTTATTCCAAGAAGCAGGGTTGCCCCGCCGACAGCCGCCGACGTTACCCAGTTGCTATGATAATTTCAACGGTGAGGCAGAGTTGGAAATCGTTTCACCTTCATCAATCGGCGTTTATACGTTGAAAACAGGAAAGCCATCTACTATCGGTCTTAAGGCCAAAAGCAAGGCAAACAGCGACATTTTCTGGTTCGCCAATAAAAGTTTTATCGGGAAAGCGAAAGCCGCCGAAACCCTTTCATGGATGCCTGAAAACCCAGGCACTTATCGCATTCGTGTTACAGACGAGCAGGGGCAGATTGCTTCCAAAGAGATAACGGTGACTTTTGTTCCTTGATGTGGCTCTAATTGATTAAGAAAAATCTAACTTAATTAGGGAGTATTTTAAGGAAACCCTGGACAAGTCCTTCGACGACTAACGGAAGTGCCTGTGGTACAAACTCACTATTTATAACCTGAAGGTCACAAGTGCCCTTTGGGTACGAACGCAATCAATGCCTTACCGTTCGTCCTGAGCTTCTTTAACTAAATTACCGGACAGTTCCCAGTAGGCTTAAGCTTTTGATATGAGAAAGGACACTCCGTCCTAGTGCATGCAAGGCATACCCCCCTTCAAGCATGGATACGATTCGTCCGTTGGCATACCGTCCGGCAATATCCTTTAGCGTTTCCGTCACCCAAAAGTAATCGGCTTCTTTTAAAGCCAAACCACCCATAATGTCTTCCCGATGGGCATCGAATCCCGCCGAGATAACTAGAAATTGGGGTTGAAAACGCTCCAGTGCAGGTAGCCATTGTTCGGTCACAACAGTACGAAATTCTGCACCTGAACTTCCGGCAATAAGGGGAACATTGATGATATGGTCATTGCCGCTATCAGCACCGCAATAAGGGTAATAGGGATGGCGGAACGTCGAGCATAACATCACACGAGGGTCGTCATGGAAAATATCTTCAGTGCCGTTGCCGTGGTGTACATCGAAATCGGCAATCGCAACCCGCTGCAAGCCATGATGCTCAAGAGCATGGGCAGCAGCTACGGCTACGTTATTGAAGATGCAAAATCCCGCTGCACTGGATCGTTCCGCATGGTGTCCGGGTGGGCGGACATTGCAAAAGGTGTTCCGTACCTGACCGGACATAATAAGATCGACAGCTTTGATCCCCGCACCTGCTGCATACAAGGCGGCATTCAGACTGTAAGGGTTCATAGCAGTATCACCATCCAGATGTACAAGCCCAGAATGAGGGGATTGGCTGAACACCCATTCGATATACTCGATTGCATGGACACGGGCGAGTGCTTCTTTGTTTGCCTTGGACATCTCATGATGACTGAGAAAATCCCAAACACCCGAAGCGATTAGCTGATCCTCAATGGCATGAATACGAGCTGGACATTCAGGGTGTCCAGCACCCATATCATGCTTCAAGCAAGCCGGATGAGTAAGATAGGCGGTGTGCATGGCGGCTTGGTTTACAAAATCTTGCGGACAGTCTTGATGCTGTCGTCTTCAGGATTGGCTTCAATGGTAAAATCCAGGCGCTTCATCAGTTTTAACATGCTGACGTTGTTATTCAGCACTTCACCTTCCATGAGTTTCAGTCCCTTAGACCGTGCGGCATCCATCAATGCAATCATCAGCTTATGCCCAAGCCCCTTGCCACGCATACTGTCTGCAATAACCAGGGCGAATTCGCAGCTTTCGCCGTCAGGATTGATGGCATAACGGGTTACACCCAGTTCAATTTCTTTATCCTGTTCCCCTGTCACGGCGATCAGGGCCATCTCGCGGCTATAGTCAATTTGGGTAAAGTGCGCTAACACGGACTCGCTAAGCTCCTGAACACTATTCATGAAGCGGAAATAACGCGATTCTTCCGATA
>JABFSV010000008.1 GCA_013140405.1 Methyloglobulus sp.
TTCATGGCGGTAGGTGGATTGTGTGCCACTTGCGACAAGCGTTATCGGATAAGCAAAACGGTCAAGCAGTACGACTAAACTTTTTGGGTGTTGTAGCCTCAAATGTACGCGCTTGGAGGAATTAAACCATGAATGAACAACTGATTACTTCAAAAATTCAACAAATTAGCTCACAAAAACTGAAGCAGGAACTGCTGTTTTTTTTGGATTTCTTATTGGCTAAACAATATAAGGACGAAAAAACGGTTAAAAAAAGTCCTAAATTCGGCTGTGCCAAAGGTATGTTTAAAATGACAACAGATTTTGATGCGCCTTTGGAAGATTTTAAGGATTACATGGAATGAATCTCTTGCTCGACACGCATGCCTTAATTTGGTTTTTGGAGGGAGATGACAGTTTAAGCGTGGCAGCAAAAGAACACATCGAAAATCCCGAAAACATCAATTTTGTCAGTGTCGCAACATTTTGGGAAATAGCGATAAAAGTTAGCCTTAACAAACTTACAATGCAAATGGCCTTACATGATTTTAAGCAGACAATCTGGGAAAACGGCTTAGAAGTTTTGCCCATTTCTATTGAACACGCTTTATTTGTTAGTCAATTGCCTTTTCATCATAGAGATCCTTTTGATCGAATATTGATAGCGCAAGCCACGATTGACAATATGGCTATAGTTAGTAGGGATAAAGCCATGCAGTTTTATAACGTAAAAACCGTATGGTAATCCCTCATGCTTAAGTACATAATCCCACTGATATTGTTCATCGTCCTGGCTGTTTTTTTGGCGTTGGGCTTAAAAGGTAAGCCTGGCGAAATTCCTTCGCCTTTGCTAAACAAACCCGCTCCGGCATTTTCCGCACCCAAACTCAACGTGCCAAATGAGAAGCTATCACCAGCAGATTTGAAAGGAAAAGTCTGGTTGTTTAATGTCTGGGCTTCCTGGTGTGTTTCCTGCCGTGCGGAACACCCTATAATCAATCAGTTGGCACAACAGCAAGCGGCGATTATTATAGGCCTGAATTATAAAGATGATCCCGAAGCTGCAAAAAAGTGGTTGGCAACACTGGGCAATCCCTATAACGACAGCGTTATGGATGCAGATGGACGGATTGGTATTGATTGGGGCGTTTATGGCGTACCGGAAACATTCGTGATGGATAAACAAGGTATCGTCCGATACAAGCATACTGGGCCAGTGACAGAAGAGGACGTGCAAAACACGTTTATCCCTTTGATAGCCAAATTACAGGCGGAACCATGATGAAGCTGTGGTTTTTTGTATTAATCCTGCTTATTTCTGCCCAAGGCTTTGCGATTGACGATCATCAACTTGCAAATCCTGAACAACAAAAAACTTACGAAATCATCATTTCAGAATTACGTTGCTTAGTTTGCCAAAACCAAACCATTGCCGACTCCAATGCTGAACTCGCAAGTGATTTACGTAGGCAAGTCTTTGAAATGCTACAACAAGGCAAATCCAAGGAAGATATTATCCAGTTCATGACCGACCGTTACGGCGATTTTGTTTTGTATAATCCGCCTTTAAAAACTAAAACTGCTTTGCTTTGGTTAGGGCCGATTGCTTTCCTGATAACAGGGTTCATCATGATTTTCTGGTTCATCCGCCGTAAAAAGACAGCGGCAATAATGCCAATAGATAAGGACAAACAGGAAAAAATGCGCCGTCTCTTATCAGAAAATAATGAAAGCAGTGCTGAAAATGGAGATCAGTCTTGAATAGCGTATTTTGGCTTGTTGCCAGCGCAATGGTCTTGATTGCGTTGCTGATTATTTTGCCGCCTTTGTGGCGCAAACCTGACAATAAAGCAGCAGATGATTTGGATCAGCGCAATATCAAGATTGCGCGGGATCGACTGGCAGAATTGCAAGCGAATAAAGAGTCAGGTGGCTTAAGCCAAGCCCAGTATGACGAACAAGTTGCCGAGTTGGAGCTGGCATTAAGCGACGATCTTGAGCTGATAAATCCAACCATCAACACACATAGCCAAGGTCGTTGGTTAGTTTATGTGCTAGTTGCCGCCATCCCCTTTTTATCAGCGTCGCTTTATTGGAAGTTGGGTGATTATCAAGCCATAGGCCGTGTTGATGAACCTACCCAAGCAAGCCAAACAGACTCAGCAATGCCTAGCCCCGAAGTCATCAACAAAATGGTGGCGGGTTTAGCCGAAAAATTAAAAGCGAAACCTGATAATCTTGAAGGCTGGGTGATGCTAGGGCGTTCCTATAAGATGTTGGAGCGTTATCCAGAATCTTCCGATGCCTTTGCCCATGCGTATCAATTGGCGGGCGACAAAGCCGATGTCATGCTGTCTTATGCAGAAGTGCTTGCCTTGTCCAAAAATGGCGACTGGGCGGGAACGCCGAAAGAGCTGGTTATGAAAGTGTTAACCAAAGAGCCGGAAAATCTGACCGGATTATGGTTTGCTGCGATGGCAAACGCACAGCAAGGCGACAAGAAAAGCGCTGTGGGCTTTTTGCGGAAACTGGAAGCATTGCTGCCAGCGGATGCTCCTGATAAGCAGCAAATTCGAGACATTATCGCAAATACAGAAGGCCAGCCTAGTCCCGTTCAAGGTAAGGTTGAGCAATCTACCGAGACATCCGACATTTCCCTTACTGTGCAAGTGAGTTTGGCTAACGAGCTGCAATCCAGCGTCAAACCAGAAGATACCGTCTTCATCTATGCCCAAGCAATAACAGGCCCTAAGATGCCGTTGGCGATTATTCGTAAGCAAGCCAGAGAGTTGCCCCTGTCTGTCAACCTGACTGATGCAGATTCTATGCTGCCCAATATGAAATTATCCAGTTTCAAACAGGTTAGGTTGTTGGCGAGAATTTCCAAATTCGGTAATGCCATGCCACAACCTGGCGATTTGATTGGGCTTATTGAACAAGCGGATCTTGCAGACCGCAATCCATACAAGATAGTCATCAATGACCGGGTTAAATAAGGTCGTATTTTGGATGCGGCTGAAAAAGTGATTCATCAAAAAATGAGCGAGCAGCGTCTAATCGAGCTTGAAATAAAAGCCGCTTATCAAGAAGATTTGCTGCAAGAATTGAATAAAATAGTCGCCCAGCAGCAACATCAGATACTGCTTTTGGAAAAAACCTGCCAATTGCTGCATGAACGTATGAATAGCTTCCGCCTTGAAAATGGCGATGAAGTTAGTGATCAGTCCCCACCCCACTATTAATATAATCTCATCCTAAGAATCGGTCTATTAAATGACCTACACTCGCCACCTTAAAATGGATTTGGAAAGTTCTAAATTCACCTCTTCCAAATATCCTTCCACCGTTTGTCCTTAACCCTTTTGACTTATACTATCTGTTGTAGGCGGCGCTGGAAATGTAAATCTGGCGGAAGGCTGGATTCGTCGGAATAGAAGTTGACATCAATCTGATCGTGAATTGGATGGCTAGAACAATAATATTATGAAACGCCATTTCGTCCGCGTTATCACTATAACCATAGTCACTTTCCTGTTAGGTAGCGGCATTGATGACTTGACCCGTTTGGAAACGGCGCTGGGCTTGGATACTTTGTTCAAAATTCGGGGAACACGAACACCACCTCCAGAAGTTGTTGTGGTAGCAATGGACGAAGCCTCAGAAAGCCGTTTGCGGGTAGGGCAGGATCTAACCCGCTGGCGGGGTTATCATGCCAAGCTGGTTCAAGAGTTGCAGCGTCAGGGCCCGGCATTAGTGGTTTTTGACCTCCAGTTTATTGCCTCCCATCCCGATCAAGACCCAGCATTTGCCACAGCAGTGCAAGCGGCAGGTAATGTACTGATGGCTGATTGCGTACAAAAATTAAGGCGTGGGGTTGAGGATTTTTACGGGCGGGATGAATGTTCTGAAAACAATCAAGATCCGTTCGTTCAGCGGGAGGGTGAGCAAGCACAGTTGCTTTCCGAACATCTGATTGCTATGCGTCCAATTCCCGCAACACCAGTTTTGGCGGAAGCTGCATTGGATCATGCACCATTTTACCTGACTAACGATGCTGAAAATTCTATTGTTAGGGAGGGCTGGATCTTTCTTGATGAAATCGCGGAATTGCCTACGTTACCGGTAGTGACGTGGTTGTACTATTTAAAACATACCGGCGTTTTGCAAGATATTATTCCCTCCGATATCCCTTTATCTGTTTGGTTAACTGAGCGGCGTAGACAGTGCGTTCCTGGTTTAGATGCAACCACTAAAAGCCTAGCAGAGAAAAATAAAGTGGAAAATCAAATCGACGAAGTGATTTGTCATGAAGACACTCGTTATCTTCATTATTATGGTTCACCCCAGACCTTCAGGATGGAATCCTACTCTGACGTTTATGAAGGTAAAGTTAATGATTTAAAAAATAAAGTTATCTTTATTGGTAAAGCCAACCGTAAGTTTTCACCTGGAAAAACGGATGTTTTTCAAACTCCCTTTACGAACACAAGCAGTGGCAGGATGGCAGGTGTTGAAATTATGGCGACTCAATTTGCCAATTTATTGGAAAGTCGCTTTATTAAACCGCCCTTTCCCCCAAGCCTATCGTTAATGCTCTTTGGCTTGGTTGTGGGCTTGTTGCTGACCCAATTTGCAGGGTATCCTGGCATAGCGGCAAGTTTTTTAGCAAGTGGCACTTATGTTGGATTGGCTGTGTGGTGTTTTAATCGTACGGGATTATGGTTGCCCGTTGCCGTACCAGTATTAATTCAGTTGCCTATCGCTTGGCTTATTTCCTTATTGTGGTCGCGTCGGGATTTGTTAAATGAAA
>JABFSV010000476.1 GCA_013140405.1 Methyloglobulus sp.
CTAAGGATGAAAGTTTTGCTCAGCACTTACAAAGTGACCCTGCTTTTGCCACTTGGTACAAACATAATACTGTCGACCACAAAATTCCTGGCTATCGCGCTGTTTTCCTGTCATTGAAAGCACCTGACTCACCCCCTGGTGATATGACCGACACCCAGCTCGATGCCGTTGCAGATCTGGCAGACAAATATAGCTTTAGTGAAATTAGAGTGACACACAGGCAAAATCTGGTATTTGCCGATGTCAAACAAGCAGATTTGTTCCCGCTCTGGCAACAACTGGATCAACTCAAACTTGCCACCCCGAATATCGGAACGGTAACCGATATGATCTGCTGCCCAGGCCTGGATTTTTGTTCGCTAGCCAACGCCGGCTCTATCGGTGTCGCCAAAGAAATCAACGAGGCGCTAGATGATATGGATTACATCCACGACATCGGCGAGCTAAAAATCAATATGTCCGGCTGCATGAACGGCTGCGCCCACCAAAGTGTCGGGCATATTGGCATTTTAGGTGTCGATAAGAAAGGCACGGAATGGTATCAATTGACCTTGGGAGGCTCTTCAGACAATGAAGCCGCTCTCGGAGAACGTTTGGGGCCGGCAGTCGCCAAAAGCGAAGTGACTAAAGCAATTACCACCATCCTAGATGTTTACGTCAAGCAACGCCTGGATGAGGAATCTTTCCTGGACATGGTAAAACGAGTAGGAATTGATCCATTTAAAGAGCAGGTCTATGCAAATCATTAAAGATAATCAAATAACAACTGATACTTGGGAATACAGGCAGGATGATGCCGAACTTGGCGATGGCGACATCACAATTTCCTTAGCCAGATTGCAACAAAATGGTGACGAGCTAAAGAACCGCAAAGGGAAATTAGGTGTGCGAATAACCCCAGCCGACTCTACTGACGCTATCGCCGATTACTTACCGAATTTAGCGCTCGTCGAACTGTACTTTCCAGAACTCGCCGATGGACGTTTGTTCTCCCATGCTTGGCTGCTCAGGAACCGCTATGATTACACTGGCGAAATAAGGGCGACAGGCCAGTTTTTGCCAGACCAGGTATTTTACTTGTCCCGTGTGGGCGTGAACTCGTTTTATCCAGGAAATGACGCAGACTTATCAGCAACGCTTGCAGGTTTGAATGATTTTTCGGTCAACTATCAACCGTCTGTTAATTAATTTCATAGATACCACCTTGCCGCACGAGCGGTTATGTGACCTCCGGCCAAAGTGTCAGGGAACGCTATCGCGCACCCTGACCTACCCGACTAAATAAGGCTCAGGCATCCTTTTTGGTCAACTTCACATACTTCTGATACAAAGTCTCGTGGTTTTCAACGTAATCAGGGTCTTTGGTGATGCAATCGACAGGACAAACTTCTACACATTGCGGCAGGTCGTAATGCCCTACGCATTCAGTACAAAGGCTGGGATTGATAACGTAAATTTCTTCGCCTTGGGAGATTGCCCCGTTTGGGCATTCCGGCTCGCAAACATCACAATTGATACATTCATCGTAAATTATCAATGACATACTTAGTCCTGCTTGAATTTCTTGATGAGTTGCTGGTGGACAACGTCTGGCACGAAAGATGAAATATCGCCACTCAATTGGGCAATCGCCTTAATCATGCTTGATGAAATAAACGTATATTGCTCGGGCGGCGTTAAAAACATTGTTTCCAATTCCGGCGCCAGGTTCCGGTTCATACCCGCCATTTGAAACTCGTACTCAAAATCCGACACCGCCCTTAGCCCTCTCAAAATGACTGTCGCGCCATTCTGGCGCGCACAATTAACCAACAGATTATCAAACCCGATGACTTCTACATTGACATGGCTTGAGGCCGCTTGCCTAGCCAAGCTTACCCGCTCTTCCAGGGAAAACAACGGCGCTTTCCCAGCATTGTCGGCAACAGCGATGATGACTTTATGAAAAAGCCGAGAGGCCCTGGCAACTAAATCAAGATGTCCGTTAGTGATTGGGTCAAAAGTGCCAGGATAAATAGCGATTATTTGCATAAGCCCAATTAAACAAAAAATGCCAGCACAATGCCAACAAAAAACAGCAAAAATACGCTAAATAACGAGATTACCCCCAAAACCAGCATGAATGGATTAACCAATGTAGCGACGCTGATGTAAGAACCCACCAGTTCACGCGCCTCGGCAGCCATCGCGCCAATTGACCAGAGGCTTTTGCCGGCGCTAAAAAAGCCTAGCTTAGGCACTTTGCCAGCGCGAATATTTTGCACTGACGCCCGAAGTTCAGCTTTTGCATCGCCAACCATATCCCCTGCGATGTCGGGAAGATTTTTAAGTTCTTCCAAAGCCCACCAGAATCTTGCCAGAATTAACGACGGCAACAGCGCCACAATCCCCACCGTAACGGTGATTCCCAAGGCGTAATGCTTCAACACGTAACACCAAACAAACAACCATATCGCCGCCAATAAGCCCAAAATCCATAGCAACCGCAACTTGTCAGCAAGGCTGTCCACAAGCGGCAACAACCGCCCGAAAATAGACAGCAATTGTTCATGTTTTTCTGGTGTTATGGATGTCGTTTGTTTATCAGTCATGACGATATTAATCTGATATTAGAGGTTGAATTATAAACCAATTCAGGCAGTAAGATTCAGCTTCACGAGCCGATTTCTTTGAAAGCTGCAAGCCAATCCACCAGGCTTCCCATGCTTAGACAGATGTTTTAGAATCCTTCCTGACATTCTATGCGCTTAGTACAAGGGCTGTTGTTATCGTGCCATCAATTTAAACTGACTTGGATTTGATGCCTTGTTTTTATCTTTATCCCACCATAAGCAGATATAATTTGCCAAATTAAACGACTGTAAGAGCTGACTTCCCTTGAAAACTGAAAAAAACGACCTGTTACCGCATTGGATTATTGTAGGCATGATGCTGGTCTCGCTGGCAGTTTACGTGGTCATCTGCCACCAGTTTAGGCATGAATTACAAGAACCGATACCGGAAACGCAGCGTGTTTTCATCAGGACACTATTTTATGCCATCGCGATTGGCACTTTTCCGGTCACCAATCTAATCCGCCACATCCAGCTTAGGTTGAACCAAACCATGCCGGGCAACAAACCGGCAAAAAGCCGTTATTTACTGACCGTTATTGTCTCGATGGTATTGGTTGAAGGGGTTGGGGTTTTGGGTTTTGTGATGTTTATGTTGGGTGATGACTTTAACACCCTGTACATATTCACGGGGCTTTCGGCCTTGGGCTTGTATTTGTATAGGCCTAAGGAAGAGGAGTATTTTCAGGTTGTAGACGCGTTAGCGGAAGACACGGAGTGAGTCCCAGGAAGCAAGTCAATACCAAGGTATAATGCTGCAACAATAAACCAGCTCGTCTGGGATATCATCTGCACAAGATTTGTTCTTCCTATTTTGATCCGTTTCTTCTGGAAGCGAGTCACGAGATTCCTCAGCCAAACCGATAGCAGCAATCCGACATCTTGTGGCTTGTGCAAACAATTCATGAATACCTGAAACGAATCCTCGCGAAATAAATGCTTGTTTTACAACGGCTGAACAGGAAAGCCCTTTGTGCCTAATACGGTACGCACAACAAAATCCTTTCTTTGGCGATAGTTCCGTTTGATACCATTCTATTGAATTTACTGCCGCTTTAGAAAAAACATTCATTTAGCAACGGTTCTTTAAATAAAGTGCAGCGTTTCTAGCTTTAAAATTAAGGAAGCTCTGAATAAGTCCTTCGACAGGCTCAGGACGAACGGTAAGGCGTTGATTCCGTTCGTGGTGAGCTTGTCGAACCATGAATGGAATCAACTTGTTCAGAGCTTCCTTAAGGCAAAGGATCAGCAACCCTAATTTTTTTGCGGCGGTAATTATGTCCGTAAAAAATTTCGGTCACTTCTTTTCTGAGCTTTTTTTCGATCTCTTCTTTTTGTATTTCAGTCAGATTACTTTCTTTCTCGAACAAATAATTCTCAAGTTCGGTTTCCTTAAGCATCATTTTGGTGTGGAAAATATTTTCTTGGTACACATTGACATCAATCATCTGATAGTCTTCTTGGGTATCCTTGGCAATATAGTTTTGGATTGACGTAATATTATGATCGATAAAATGTTTTTTTCCGGTTATATCGCGCGTGAAGCCACGGACACGATAATCCATAATCACGACATCAGACTCAAAGCTGTGGATGAGGTAATTCAAGGCCTTCAATGGTGAAATCCGCCCACAAGTCGATACATCGATATCGGCACGAAAAGTGCTGATGCCGTTATCAGGATGGCTTTCAGGGTAGGTGTGGACGGTAATATGGCTCTTGTCCAGATGCGCCAGGACAGTATCCCGAAGCGGCCCTGGGGTCTGGCTGTTCATGCCCGCTGGCGGCAAAACATCGCCTTCCGAGATCAGCATGGTGACGCTGGCACCTTGGGGATCATAATCTTGATGGGCAATATTGAGGATTTGTGCGCCAATAATATCAGCCACATCCTTTAGAATCTGGGTCAATCGGTCGGCATTATAAGCATCATCAATATACTCGATGTAAGCCTGCTGCTGCTGAGCTGGAGCATAGCAAATGTCGTAAATATTGAAACTTAACGACTTCGTCAGGTTATTAAAACCGTGCAACTGCAATTTGTTCAACGCATTAAACCTCGATTACTTCAAAATCATGGGTGATTTCCACTGCCTTGCTCAACATGATGGAGGCAGAACAATATTTTTCCGCAGATAACTTTACCGCCCGCTCGACCGCAGACGCTTTT
>JABFSV010000522.1 GCA_013140405.1 Methyloglobulus sp.
AACTTGGGCTTGCCCAACAACCTGGGTTTGCTCGTCGGTCAATGGTGCAAAAAACTGTAATAGCTTTGAGGTTTCCGCCAAATCCAGTTGTTTAGCGTACATTTTTAGCTTTTGGTTTCCCGCGCCTGCCGCTTTCTCTCCAGCTAGACTGATGACAGCATCCGGCCATTTTTTACTGGATTTGTTATTTTCTCCAGCCGATTCGAGCAAGAAACGGTTGATGTCTAGTTGCCACTGTTGATCCTTTACCTGCCAGTTGAACAGGGTATCCAGATGATGGACGGGAAAAACACCCTTACCTTTCCTCGAAAAAACGGCTTGCCGTATGCGAGTATCGGCCTTGACTGAAACCAATTTAGCCTGCTGCCATTGGCTCCAAACTTTGGCATCGGCTGAACCGGTCGTCATGTTGATGTCGAAAGGCAAGTAAGTGGTGATTAACTCATGCAGCTTGATATTATTGGCTTCAAAGAATAAGGTACCCTTGATGTCGGAAAATTTGTCCGCCACAGCCTCAAAATCCAGTACCATTTTTATGCTGTCACCCTGTTTTTCAGGCAGGTTCGCCAGTACATTGATACGATGCTGCGGACCGTCATTCATGATTGCCACGTTGACCCCTTCCAGCACTAAGGGAGAGCCACCTTTCTGTTTATCCTGCCAGCTAATTTCGCTTTGCAAGATCATATATTTCCGACCTTGCAATAGCCATAGTGGCTCACCCTCACCTGTTTTTAAACCTTCTACAGCAAACCGTCCATCCTGTTTTCGAGTGACCGCAAGCCTTGCGCCAACTAAGGTAATCCAGGACGATGACAATACATCCCTGTTAAATAAGAATTCGCCCAAATTGATACCCAAGCGTATTTCTTTAAGGTGAATGGTGGGTTTTTCTGTGGCTAAAGTTGAAGCG
This sequence comes from Methyloglobulus sp., assembly GCA_013140405.1. GTDB lineage: Bacteria > Pseudomonadota > Gammaproteobacteria > Methylococcales > Methylomonadaceae > Methyloglobulus. The sequence goes on from JABFSV010000522.1 coordinate 914, forward strand.
ATACTGATGTCTTTAAGCACCAGTTCGGGGCTAATTCCCCGCATATTGGCACCTAAGCGACCCAACTTTATGGGAGTCCCCACCAAAACGCCGATACGGGTTTCTAAATTGGTTTTATAACTCTCAACGCCTGTCAACACCAGCCGCACACCGCTCAGGGTGATTGCAGCCATCACCAAAGACCAGAAAATCAGATGCCGGGTTGCCCGTTTGACGTGATGGATCATAATGGGCTAATTATAGTCAATGCGTGACTTCAAAGCATTTCGGACAAGCTTAAGTTAGAGCAGCACCACATCATACTGCTCTTGGTTGTATTCAGCTTCTGCCCTGAACTTGATCTGAACCCCCAAGAAGGTCTCCAATTCAGACAACATGTCGGCTTCTTCATCGAGCAACATCTCTACCACGCTATTTGATGCCAACACCAACAGTTTCTGCACCTTGTATTGCCTGACTTCACGAATAATTTCACGGAATATTTCCAGGCACATCGACTCTGACGTTTTCAGCACACCGCGCCCACCACAAGCGCTGCAAGGTTCGCAAAGGATATGCTCCAGGCTTTCCCGTGTCCGTTTGCGGGTCATTTCAACAAGGCCTAATGTTGATACTTCGGTAATTTTGGTCTTTGCCCGATCTTTTTCTAGGTTACGCTCCAATGCCTGTAGCACCTGTTTTTTGTGGTCTTCACTTATCATATCAATAAAATCAATGATGATAATACCGCCGAGATTTCTCAATCTAAGTTGCCGTGAAATCGTCTGCGCCGCTTCCAGGTTGGTCTTGAAGATAGTCTCTTCCAGGTTTTTGCCACCTACATAACCGCCAGTGTTGACATCCACCGTCGTCATTGACTCTGTTTGGTCAAACACCAAATGTCCGCCTGATTTCAAGCTGACCTTGCGCTCCAAGGCTTTTTGGATTTCATCTTCAACACTGTAAATGTCGAACAAGGGGGAATCACCCGTATAGTGTTCAACAACCGGCACGATTTCGGGAACGAATATCTCTGCGAATTCAACCAAACGATGATAAGTTTCCCTGGAATCTACCCTTACCCGCTCGATGCCTTCCTTGTATAAATCCCTTAACGTCCGTACGCTCAACGGCAAATCTTTATGGATAAGCTCTTTGGATTTTGCCCCGACAATCTTGGCAGATATGGATTCCCACAGCTTTATCAAAAACGTCATATCAGCAATCAACACCGACTCTTCGACACATTCTGCCGCTGTCCTGGCAATAAAACCGCCACATTTATTTTCTTTTCTGAAAACTTCGAGACAGGTTTTCAAACGGGTACGCTCTTCATCACATTCAATCCGCTGAGAAACACCAGAATTGCCCGAATAAGGCATATACACCTGAAACCGGGAAGGAATCGAAATTTCCGTGGTAATCCTTGCTCCTTTTGTGCCTAGCGGGTCTTTGACAACCTGGACGACTATCTGTTGGCCTTCATGTAAATAAGCCTCGATATTTTCCGAACCTTTTTTTTCCAAATCCCTGGCGCATAAATCGGAAAGATGCAGAAATGCTGCCCTATCCAGGCCAATATCGACGAAAGCAGCTTGCATTCCCGGCAACACCCTGCACACTTGGCCCTTATAGATATTACCCACCAAGCCGCGCATCCGGCTGCGTTCGATGATTAGTTCCTGCAACACGCCGTTATCTACAACCGCCACCCGGGTTTCCGGCGGCGTGACATTAATCAAAATTTCTTCACTCATAACAACAAATGGATTCCTTGTTTTGCCAAAAGTCCTGCGGTTTCAAATAATGGCAAGCCCACTACACCGGAAAAGCTGCCCTTGATCGAGGCTACAAATAACCCACCTAAACCTTGTATGGCATAAGCACCCGCTTTATCAGCAGGTTCCCCTGTGTCCCAATAAGCAATTATTTCGGATTCCAAAAGGTTTCTGAAGGTAACTTCAGTGACACTTATCGTTTGCCAATGTTGCGTTCCCCGTAATGAAACTGCTGTGTAAACAGAGTGTGTCTTTCCAGATAAGCGTGTCAGCATTGCGACTCCGTCTTCCCTGTTTCTTGGCTTGCCCATAATCCAGTCGTCCAAAACGACCGCAGTGTCCGCAGCCAGAACGGGCAAATCAATATTAAGATTTTCCGCACATAAAGCCGATTTCTCAGCCGCCAATCTTTGCACATACGCTAGTGGTTTTTCATTTGGCAAGGGTGTTTCGTCGAGATCAACAGGATGAACAAGTGCTGTTACCTTAATTTGAGCAAGCAATTCTTTACGCCGAGGCGAAGCAGAAGCAAGGATGATCTGGGGCGACATTAGCGATGGTAAGGGTGATTATGAAGAATGCTCCAGGCACGGTAAATTTGTTCGGCGACAATAATACGTACCAGCGGATGTGGAAAAGTGAGTGCAGATAAGCACCAAAACTCCGATGCCCTGGATTTGACTGAATCTGCCAGCCCATCTGGGCCACCGATCAATAAAGCGACATGTTTGCCGCTTTCCAACCATCTGTTTAAGGATATTGCCAGTTCCGGCGTTGTCCATGCCTTTCCTGACAAATCCAAAGCCACGATATGTGATCCAGCCGGAATCGCCGCATTCATCCGTTCGCCTTCGTCTTTTATGATTCTTGCCACATCACAGTTTTTGCCACGTTGCCCGGGCGGGATTTCCTTGAGCAACAATTCACATTCCCGTGGTAGGCGTTTGGCATATTCATCATAACCGGATTTTACCCAGCCCGGCATACGGTTACCGACAGAAATCAAGTGTATTTGCATGGTGGGCAGGATACAGCCAACAGCCTTATGACGCAATCCGAGCAATTGAATCGACGATCTGCCCTAGCACTATACTGTTTGCTTACTCCGTGCCAGCTATACTTGCCCTTGGCTCTAGCCACTCCTGTAAAAAATCCAGGAAAGCCCTGACTTTAGCTGACAAATACTTTCTGTGTGGATAAACGGCGTGAATGTCTAATGGCGGCAATAGATAATTATCCAACACGACTTTGAGCAAGCCTTTTTCAATATCGCCACCCACTATGTAGGTTGGCAACATGACTAAACCCAAACCATTCAGTGCAGCTACCCTAATAGAATGAGCGGCATTCGCTTGTACGCGCCCAGAAACAGTGATTATTTTTAATCCCGATTCCGTCCTAAACTGCCATTTGTGCCGTGGCGCAATCGCCCAATTAACTAGACAGCTATGGTCAGTCAATTCCTCTGGTGTTTTTGGAGTCCCATATTTGGCTAAATATTCAGGAGAAGCACATACAACCATGGGTGAAGTTGCCAACTTCCTGGCGACCATACTGGTATCATCCAACGCACCTAAGTAGATGGCAATATCAATACCTTCATCAATCAAATCGCCAGGGCTGCCTTGCAAAACAATATCAATTTTGAGATCGGCATGGATTTTCAGGAATTCGACAACCGCCCTGGTAATATGGGTTGCACCGATAACAGGTGGAGCGCTTATTTTCAAAACACCCCTGGGTTCTGTTTGTAGATGGGTAACCGCAGCTTCCATTTCTTCAATGTCGAGCAGCACTTGTTGGCAGCGTTCAAGGTAAGAAGCGCCCACATCGGTCAGATTTAGGCTGCGGGTCGTCCTGTTGAACAACCTCGATCCTAGCGACCCTTCGAGCTGCATAATGTGCTTAGTCGCCATCGCCCTGGAAATACCCAGTTCCCGCGCGCCACCCGCAAAACTCCCCGCTTTCGCCACCCGCACAAAAACAGTCATGCCAGTTAGTTTGTCCACTGATTAATCCCTATTTTAGATGAGCTTATTATTACGATGAAATAGCCATTAAGCCTAATATTTAGGCCACTTTCTCCAGATATTGCACCAGTAATTGCAC
>JABFSV010000446.1 GCA_013140405.1 Methyloglobulus sp.
CCCATCAATGGTTGTCTAGTGCCAGCGAGCATCCCAACTACCTGGATTCGCAGACCATAGCGCCACAGCAAGGTTTTTCATACCAAATAAAATATGATTTAGAAAAAGGCCGTAGCGGCAACAAAAATCAAACGCCAGGAGATTCGATTTTCCACTGCCATTTATATCCGCATTTTGCCCAAGGCATGTGGGAATTATGGCGTACACATGATGTCTTCGAAGATGGCTCCAGGCGCTTGCCGGATGGGGGCGATAACGGTGTGGTTATAGACGGTCGCGATCCAAAGAAAACCATCATGGCCGCTAAAGGCACAGACCCCCTTACCGGTGCGACGCAAGGAGGCACACCTATCCCTGCGATAGTTCCATTGCCTTTTCACGCAATGCCGCCAGGGCCAAATTATGGCGAAAATGGGTTTCCCGGTTATCCATTTTACATAGCGGGTGAAGCGGGCCACCGAACACCGCAACCGCCATTAGACATAGTGGAAGATGGCGGCTTGGGTCGGCACATCGTGGCTAAGGGAAAACGTACGTTTCCGGGTGGGGCTACAGCAGAGGAACAAGTTAAAAATGCCGATTTGACAGTGAAAATTGAATCAGCTCAGATAAAGCTAATACCCAATGATGGTACAGCTTTGGAAAAAGCAGCTATGCGGTTCCATGCGAATGCGGCGGGGCATTCCAGCATAACGCCAGAAGGCAAGCCTGATACCTTCAAAGTGAACGGAAAAGCGCCGCAGCCTGGCGCCCCTTTTGCTGATCCTTGTGGCAAGGAAGATTCTGACTTGGATAAGTCGTTTAATACCCGCCGTTATAAAGTCTCTGCGATTGATTTGGGAATCCAGACAAATGAAGAGCAATGGCACGATCCGCAATCACGTATCAACGTACTCGACGAGGAAGTGCCGCACTATGAAAATGGTCGTTTTGTAAAAGATGCTGAACCATTCTTTTTCCGGGCTGAATCAGGTGAATGCGTCGAATTCGTACATACAAACCGTACCCATAAAGATTTATACCGGGATGATTTCCAAGTTGCCACACCCACCGACATCATAGGTCAGCACATTCATCTGGTTAAATTTGATGTCACCTCTTCTGATGGTTCAGGAAATGGTTTCAACTATCAAGATGGGACGATGGCGAAGGAAGCCATAGCGGAACTCGCCAAGGCTAGTAAAGCAGTTGATGGGGCGGTGATTGGCCTGGATGGTAAACTGGGAGCTACTATCAAGCCAGAGGGTTATCAAAAGACCATACAACGTTGGTGGGTTGACCAATTTTTCCATGAAGATGGCTATGATGCTGGATTAGGGACAGTTTTTACGCACGATCATTTCGCACCTAGCTCAATACAACACCACGGGTTCTATAATGCCTTGTTGGTTGAACCCAAGGGTTCTGATTGGTTAACGCCTAGCGGTGTGGATCTCAAAGGTAAGGACAAGAATTGCCAGCCTATCAACATTAAAGGGTTGGACGGGGCTTATAATCCAGCCAATTGCAAGGAATCTTCCGCCGTCGGTGCACGGGCTCAAATTCTTACTGACCGTAAAGATCTTAAACGTCATCCAGATACCCGCGAGTTTGCATTGGCAATCGCCGACTTTGCATTGCTCTATGACAAACGGGTAGAAGATGCGCCAATACCGATGCACATGGAGCATTTAGCCAACGCGTATCACGGCATCCGTAACAAAGAAGGTTCGCCCGTCGATCCTCCTGAACGCCCAGAAGCGATTTCGGTGGATCATCACAATCCTTATCTCATTAACTACAAACACGAGCCAATTCCTTTGCGTATTGGCGAGCGTGGCAGCAATAAGCACTTCCAACTCCGCGATAAGGCATTGTGTGACAATAACCACACTGGCAATGTTGCCCCCGATACGCTGTGTCACCCAGACGATATTGCTTACGCATTCAGTTCAAAAAATCCTCACGGCGACCCTTTCTTAAAGCCGCTACGGGCTTACGAGGGCGATAAAGTCCAAATCCGATTGATTCAAGGCGCGCAAGAAGTGCAACACACTTTCAATGTGCATGGTTTAAGTTGGAAGCGCGAAGCAAATAACCCGACTGCACCTCATGTAAATGCACAGGAAATCGGCATATCTGAGCATTTTGAATTGAGCGCTTTAAATATCAGCAATATAGCCAGGGGATTAAAGACGGCTGATTATTTGTTCCATGCGGGATCTCAAGATGCCTTGTGGAATGGAGCTTGGGGATTGGTACGTGGATTTGCCAGCCCTGAAAGCAAAGATCCAACAACGTGTGAGACTACTTCAGGTGAACTGAGCAAGGATGGCCTGGAAACTTGTAAGCGCGTCGGAAATGAGGCTGATTGGAAAGCGGCATCTTGTTTGCCGCAAAATGATCGGCTTGATGGTTGCCTCCTAAAGCCGTTGCCTGACAACCATGACGGCATGGTGAAGGCAAAAAATGTTGATGATGTAGACGGCAATACTTTTGCAGCAAAAGATCTAGCCAATGGCAAGTACTGTGAAACCAGGACAAAAACCTTCCAGGTTGAAGCTTGGCAAGTAAAGGATCTGAGGGCAGGGGAGTTATATTATGATCAACAAGCCAATGTTTACGATCCTGATGCCTTGGTATATGTTGAGAAATCCAAGGTTGACGGCTACAAAAAAGGCGCAATTATTGAACCTTTGGTATTGAGGGCAAAAGCAAATGAATGTATTGCAGTCGAATTAACCAGCCATATCGGGGAAATTAGCGATCAGAAGGGCGATGCCTTGATGCCAAAAATTGTGTCTTTCAATGTGGATGCCCGCAACGAAATCACTGGCGAGGCAAAACCCTCCAATCGCATTGGTTTACATGCCCAAAGGGTTAGCTACAATATCTTGACTAATGATGGCAGTATGGTTGGATTCAATGCAGTGCCTACTTCAACTTCAGGTTATGCGCTGGATGGTGAAACTAAACGCTATTTGTGGTTTCCCTGGGACTTGGAGGTTGTGGCTGCCCAGACTGACCAGGAAAAATATGTCCTTAAGCCTTTTGATGAGCCAGTAGTCGCTGCCTTAACGCCTGCCGATCCTGTTGGACAAGTGACGCATGGCCTGTTTGGTGCCTTGGTTGTCTACCCAAAAAATGCCGAGATACAACTTGATGCGAACAGCCAATTATCCGCGAATGTCAAATATACGGATCGTAATGGAAAATCCCATAATTACCGGGAACATGTTGTGTTCTACCAAGATGGACTCAACCTGCATCAACGTAACGTAGCGATACCCGATTGTTTTATTTGCGATGATTCCTATGACTTCGGCGAAAAAGGAATTAACTACCGTAGTGCAGCATTTTGGCAACGCTTGGGTTTGAAAACCGATGGAAACAAAGGGTTCGATCTAAATGATGTGGCTTTTCCAGCTAATTTTTACGAAGAAAGCTACAAGCCATTACCTTTCAATGATTTTAAAGCTAAGGCTGGTGAAGAATTACGGTTTCTGGTGTTGCATCCCGGTGGACGTGCTCGTCAACATAGCTTCCAATTGTATGGGCATACTTTCTCAGCGGGGATTAAAGATTATGGCTCACCTTGGTCTATGCTGATAGCCCCTGGAAAAGCCGAAATGTTGGTGATAGACAATGCAAAACCAGGAACATGGCTATACCGGGATGGCCCTGCCAATATGTTCTCCAGCGGCGTTTGGGGACGTTTGTTGGTGGAATAATACGGCTATGAATCCGGGGCCTTTGGGGCAGTCGCAGGCATTGGCGGTCGCGTTAAGTTTTTGCCGCTTGTTTGGACGGGAAGTCCTCAAAACAAGTTTTCGCAAAAATAGCGACTCCCCGCTTTCATTGGCGACGTTGGTCTCAAGCGTGCTTAATTGACCATTGAGGCTTTAAAGTTTGTGCTTTTAGTTCATCTAACGAAGGAGCTGGTTGTGGTGGAGTTTATTGAGGCACATCTCCTTGTACCATTCCACAAAAGCGTTGACACCGACTTGTAAAGGTGTGTCCGGTTTGTAACCGAAGTCGGCGATTAAATCGGTTACGTCGGCGTAGGTGTCGGGTACATCACCGGGCTGCATGGGCAACAAGTTCTTGATGGCTTTTTTGCCGATGGCTTCTTCCAGCGCTTCGATAAAATGCAATAACTGCACTGGATTATTACTGCCGATGTTGTAGACCCGATATGGCGCGGTGCTGGTTGCGGGATCGGGATTGTCGCTAACCCAGCCAGGGTTGGGGGCTGCGGGTTTGTCCAGCACTTTGGTCACACCGGTGACAATGTCGTCGATATAGGTGAAATCGCGCCGGTGGTTGCCATAATTGAACACATCAATCGGCTTGCCTTGCATGATATTTTGGGCAAACAGGATGGGTGACATGTCAGGCCGACCCCAAGGCCCGTAAACGGTGAAAAAGCGCAATCCTGTTGTCGGCAATTGATATAAATGGCTATAAGTGTGCGCCATCAATTCGTTTGCTTTTTTACTCGCGGCATAAAGTGATACGGGATGGTCAACAGCGTCTTGTACCGAAAAAGGCATACGGGTATTTGCGCCGTACACAGAACTAGAAGACGCATAGACCAAATGTTCAACGTTATGGTGCCTACAGCCTTCCAATATATTCATAAAACCGACAATGTTGGAGTCGATATAAGCATGGGGGTTGCTGATGGAATAACGCACGCCTGCTTGTGCAGCAAGGTGTATCACGCGTTGCGGGTTTTCTTTGGCAAATAAATCTGCCATTGCCTGCCTATCGGCAACAT
>JABFSV010000247.1 GCA_013140405.1 Methyloglobulus sp.
ACAGGAGCAGCATCCAAATGGGTAGAGCCTATCAAAACCGTAAAGTGTCAATGGCCAAAACGTCCGATGCCAAGGCAAAGGTCTACAGTAAGTATGGCCGTGAAATCTATGTATGCGCCAAATCGGGCGGTATCGACCCACTTGGAAATTTGGCATTGCGGGGGCTGATTGATCGCGCCAAGAAAGACCAGGTGCCTACCCATGTCATCGAAAAAGCCATAGAGAAAGCTAAAGGTGGAGGTGGCGAAGATTTTGCACCTGCGCGCTATGAAGGCTTCGGCCCTGGCGGCTGTATGGTGATAATCGATTGCTTAACCGATAACCCTAACCGTACCTTCGGTGACGTGCGACTGTGTTTTACCAAAACAAAATGTAAGATTGGCACTCAAGGTGTGGTTAGCCACATGTTTGACCATGCCGCTATCCTGGCATTTGAACATAAAGACGAGGATGCCATCCTTGAAGCATTGCTCTCAGCTGATGTCGATGTGAGCGATATTGAAAGCGAGGCTGGAAAAATCACCGTGTTCACGCCTCAGGCCGACTACTTTAAGGCCAAACAAGCCTTAATGGATACCTTCGGTGAGATTAATTTTGAGGTGGACGAAATTCAATTTATACCAAGAAGTGCCACAGCAATTAGCGGCGATGACCTGGAAATGTTTGAGAAATTTTTAGACATGTTGAATGACCTGGATGATGTGCAGAATGTTTATCATGATGCTGAGTTTTGAAGGTGAGTTACAGTTATAACTTTTTAACTCGCAGCCTCGCGTGACCGACCTGAAAATAACACCCATTTTCTCCAAACCCGACACTGCCAATTGAGAAATATTCAGTAAGCTAAATAGCCCGACTGCGATCCAGGCCGTGTAAAAACGCGCTGAATCCTGAGGGCTAATGTGGTTTTACTGACCCACATAGCTTGTGCATACCCCAGCTAACGGTTGGATACCCCCTTAGACCAAGCAAAACCAACAGATAATTGATGTTTCAGTTGTCTCATAACATTTCAATGAAACATCATACTTGTTTCATTGAAACAAGTATGTGTTGTTTACATCGGCCTAACAACACCATCAATAAAAAATATAATTAAGCCATAACAATGTGTTAGAAAAATATTTTTTATTATGGCATTTACCTTGCTTATATTTTCTTATCTGAATGACAGCATCTTGACTTTAACTAAGATTTCATAGGCACATTATGAACAAAACCAATGGCTCGACGCTCAACCCAGAAACCATGCACCTCATGCCAGTTCTGAGCATTCATACGATTCAATGCAGGGTAACTAAGTCAGTGGAGTAGTATGTTGACAATTAACAACGTTTTCTCTTTGTGTTTTAAAAAAATAGCCGGTCGCGGGGCAGTCTTTGGTTGGGAAATCGCTCTTGCTTTATTGGTTAAGTTCCTGTTGTTAGGCGGGTTGTGGTGGTTATTTTTTGCCGGAAACAAGCAACCTGTCAATGAAGCAATAATAGCCGACAAGATTTTCGGCGCTAATAATCCAGCCATAATTTCTAAATAAAATCAGGGGCATCTTTATGATTACCAATGAAGTCGTGGAGCTTTCGAGGCTCCAGTTTGCGCTAACGGCGCTGTATCATTTTTTGTTCGTGCCGTTGACGCTGGGCTTGTCGTTTTTACTCGCTATCATGGAATCGGTTTATGTCATGTCTGGCAGGACTATCTACAAAGATATGACGAAGTTCTGGGGCAAGCTGTTCGGCATCAATTTTGCCATGGGCGTGACGACCGGTATCACGATGGAATTCCAGTTCGGCACCAATTGGGCTTATTACTCGCATTATGTTGGCGATATTTTTGGCTTGCCACTGGCAATTGAAGGGATGATGGCGTTCTTTCTGGAATCGACGTTCGTGGGCTTGTTTTTCTTTGGCTGGGAACGGTTGAACAAACTTCAGCATTTGATGGTGACGTGGTTATTGGCCTTAGGCACCAGCTTATCGGCACTTTGGATCTTGATCGCCAATGGCTGGATGCAACACCCTGTTGGCGCCGAATTCAATTACGAAACCATGCGTATGGAATTGACCAGTTTTGCGGATATGTTCTTTAACCCAATCGCGCAAGTCAAGTTTGTGCACACGGTGGCTGCTGGCTATGTAACAGGTTCAATGTTCGTCCTCGGCATCAGCGCTTATTACCTACTAAAAGACAGGGATACCGCTTTCGCCAGACGCTCTTTCAGGATTGCGGCTGGTTTCGGGTTGGCATCGGTGCTCTCGGTCATCGTCCTAGGCGATGAAAGCGGCTATACCGTGGGCGAGGTACAACGGGCTAAACTAGCGACTATCGAGGCCGAATGGGAAACAGAGGAAGCTCCGGCCTCCTTCACCTTATTCGGTTTTCCTGACGAAGAAACCATGACCACTCACTACGCCGTTAAAATTCCGTGGTTACTTGGAATGATAGCTACCCGTTCCATTGATGAAAAAGTTGACGGTATAAAAGAGATATTGGAACGTAAACAAAGGCGTATAAAAAGTGGCATGATCGCTTATGAAAATCTGCAACTTTTACGTCAGGACAAAAACAACCAAGTAGCCAAAGCCGCTTTTGAAGCGCATAAAGACGATCTTGGTCACGGCTTATTATTGAAAAAATATACCGACAAAGTTACCGATGCCACTCCTGCTCAAATTGAGGAGGCTGTCCGCCATTCGATACCTAAAGTTGCCCCCATGTTTTGGACATTTCGCGGTATGGTGTTTTGTGGCTTTATGATGCTGTTTATCTTTGCGGCATCTTTCTTTTTCAACGCCAAGCGCACAGCCCATAAGCAACGCTGGCTTTTGCGGCTGGCTTTTTACGGCATCCCCCTGCCCTGGATTGCCAGCGAACTGGGTTGGGTAGTTGCTGAATATGGCCGCCAACCTTGGACGATTGCCAATATCTTGCCGACCCACTTGAGTACATCCAGCGTTGATGCTGGGCAATTGTATTTAAGTCTGGCAGGATTTTTTATTTTCTACACCGTGCTGCTCGTTATCGAGTTATTTTTGATGCTCAAGTATGTGCGCTTAGGGCCAAGCAGTTTGCATACCGGCCGCTATCACTTTGAACAAAAAGGGGTGAATCATGTTTGACTACGAAACGCTACGCATTATCTGGTGGGCAATACTGATATTTTTGGTTTGTGGTTTTGCCGTCATGGATGGGTTCGATCTGGGTATCGGCATGTTATTGCCCTTTCTCGGTAAAACCGATGATGAACGACGGGTGATGTTAAACACCATCGGCCCGACCTGGGAAGGAAACCAGACTTGGCTAGTCACGCTGGGGGGCATTTCGTTTGGGGCTTGGTCGCTGGTATACGCCACCTTATTTTCAGGCCTTTATACCGGTATGCTGGTGCTGTTATTTGGTTTATTTTTGCGTCCAGTCGGGTTCGACTATCGCAGTAAACTCCCAAACCAATATCTTGCCGACCCACTTGAGTACATCCAGCGTTGATGCTGGGCAATTGTATTTAAGTCTGGCAGGATTTTTTATTTTCTACACCGTGCTGCTCGTTATCGAGTTATTTTTGATGCTCAAGTATGTGCGCTTAGGGCCAAGCAGTTTGCATACCGGCCGCTATCACTTTGAACAAAAAGGGGTGAATCATGTTTGACTACGAAACGCTACGCATTATCTGGTGGGCAATACTGATATTTTTGGTTTGTGGTTTTGCCGTCATGGATGGGTTCGATCTGGGTATCGGCATGTTATTGCCCTTTCTCGGTAAAACCGATGATGAACGACGGGTGATGTTGAACACCATCGGCCCGACCTGGGAAGGAAACCAGACTTGGCTAGTCACGCTGGGGGGCATTTCGTTTGGGGCTTGGTCGCTGGTGTATGCCACCTTATTTTCAGGCCTTTATACCGGTATGCTGGTGCTGTTATTTGGTTTATTTTTGCGTCCAGTCGGGTTCGACTATCGCAGTAAACTGCCAAACCCGCGTTGGCGCTCGACCTGGGATTGGGCGCTGTTCGTCGGCGGCGCAGTACCCACAGTTGTATTGAGCCTCGCCGGGGGCAATCTAATCATCGGCATGCCGTTTCAGCTTGATATGGATTTACGTTCCAGCTATACCGGCAGTTTCTGGGATTTATTCCAGCCTTTCGCCTTGCTTTGCGTTCTCGTCGGAGTGAGCTTGATGTGCTTGCACGGCGCGGCCTTCCTACACTTGCGTACCGAAGCAGCATTAGCAGAACGCGCCCAGCGTGTCATCTGTTGGAGTGCCGTGGTGTTTGTAGTGGGCTTCATCGTTGCCGGTATTTGGGTTGCCGTTGGTCTGGACGGTTATCGTATTACATCGGCTATTGATACCTCCACTATTACCAATCCATTATCAAAAACAGTTTCCAAAGAAAGCGGCTTATGGCTAACCAACTACAGCACATATCCAGGGTTGTTGTTAGCACCCGTATTGGCTATTACCGGTGCTGGGTTGGTCGTATTTTTATCGGTTAAACGTTATACAGGGCTGGCCTTTTTAGTGAGCAGCGTAGTCGTCATTTGTGCAATAGTGACGGCAGCAGGTTCGATGTTTCCATTTATCATGCCTTCCAGCACTTCCCCATCCAGCAGCCTAACGGTATGGGATGCCAGTGCCAGCCGCTACACGCTGCAATTATTGTTCTTTGCTACTGTCTTGATGATGCCCATTGTCATGGCCTATACCGCTTGGGTTTATCGTGTCCTGCGCGGCAAGGTAACG
>JABFSV010000199.1 GCA_013140405.1 Methyloglobulus sp.
GATCCGGTCAATCTTGCTAATTAAGCCCAATTCTTCAGCCCGGGACACAAAATCTGAAGGCATCAGTATTTGTCCATCATCTTGCTGTATCCGAACCAGGCATTCAAAATGGCTTATTGTGTTACTTTTGATGGTAAGAATGGGTTGATAAAAAAGCACGAACTTATCATTGGCAATGGCATCTTCGAGAATATTGCGCCAACGCACTATCTGGTTGGATTTGCTCCGGTAATCGTAATCGGGATTGAACAGATGATGTTGCCCACGGCCCAATTCTTTAGCCTGATACATAGCCAGATCGGCATTGGCAATTAACTCATTAACCGTAGTGCCATGCAATGGAAAAACTGCAACACCGATACTTGCACTGGCACTGTAACTTTTGCCGCTGCAAGTGAAACTCTGGATATTTAGCACATGATTAATTTTTTTGGCGATATGCGCCACGCCCGCCAAGTCAGCATGTGGCATTAACAGAATAAATTCATCCCCACCTATTCGGCATAATAAATCCGTTGAGCGAATAGTTTCTTTCAAGGCATTGGCCACCATTTTAAGAAAGTTATCGCCCGCATCATGTCCGCTGGTGTCGTTAATCTCTTTAAATCGGTCAAGATCGAGATAGAACAGGGCTATTTGATAACCATAGCGCTCTGCGGAAGCCAGCTTAAGGGTAAATTCCTCATGAAATTTCCGTCGGTTACCCAGTCCTGTCAGATAATCGTAATAAGCCATCCTGATATTTCGGGCTTCGGTGATTTTGCGCTCACTGATGTCCAGCCCGAGTGTCAATATTACCGGTTCATCACCCTGTTGTTTGGAAGGCAACAATTTGTGCAACCAGGAAACATCCTGAAGTTTACCGGTCTCCGTCACCAATAAGCCATCCATTTGAATTTGATCGGTGTATTGGCCGGAACGCAAATGGTTTAATTTTGTTAAATGCTCCTGATCGGATTCTGGAATAAAAATATCGAATACCTTGCCGATGATGCTGCCACTATCCGCCTCAAAACCTGCAAGCCCGGCATGGTTAATCGTTAAAATAATCCCATTCAACTTTTGGATAATTATGATAATAGGCGCCAGTTCAACCAGTTGTTTAATAAAATCGCGTTCCCTTGCCAATTCCTGGCTTTTTTCCAGCAAACTGAACGTATGGCTCCGCATCTCCTTATCAAAATACTCAAGTTGATCCGTCAAGTTTAAGGCGGTAAAGCTCAGCTTATCCAGTTCATCGTAACCCAGGTTAGAGCTGTCTTTTACGGATATTTGATTCCTGAATTGATCGAAATGATTCTTGGATAGCAGAGGCAATGCCCTTGAAAGCCTGGTGATGCGGCGCAAGGAGATATGCAAAGCCAGCAGGATTAACAGTAACGAAGCCAATAGCCCTATAAAACCATACAACCAGACACGCTTAAGATCTGTGTGAAGATGATGCAAATCCGTCGTAATTTCATCTACGAAGAAATAAAAGGGTGGGGCATTGCTGGCATCAGACTGTTGAATCGGCAGCACCCGGACTTCATAAACCGCGTTATTCAATTCTATTCGTTTGCTGGCATTCAGGAACTCTTCAATAGCGTAATGCTGGGAGATAAATTCAAAAATAGGTACATTTTTTTCTGGCTTGGTCATCCCAGTCAATCTGTATTTCCACTGCATTTTTGAGGATGTTTTTATCTTATCTGTCTGCCTGTGGTTTGCAATTAAAACGCCGATATCCGACGTTGTTGCATCGTTATATTTGATAATCACATCAGAGAAAGAACGGATCACACTAAACACACCGGTAATGTCCGATTTCCCGATTACGGGAATAATTGCCTGCTGATAACAATTGTCCGGGCAAAATAATTGATGTTCAGGAAGCTCATTATTTAGAACCCGCTGCACAGTAGCATCGGAATTAATCAACTGTTGACCCCAAGACTTGACCAACTTGCCTTGCTTGTCAAAAAAAGCAATATTTTCAATATCCCAGATCAACTGCCATCGTGACCAGTTTTCATCGAGAGCAGAAACTGTTTGGCGCTGTGCTTTTGCTGTCTCTTTTGAAGGATCATTCGCCACCGAAACCAGTTCGGCAAATTGTTCCAACACCAAAAACGAATCTTTGGTTAATGTTTCAGCGATATTGATATGGCTGCCCTGAATTTTTTTTCGATCATTTTCGAAATTATTCTGGGCATTCAAGTAGGAAACAAAAGCAAATACACTTTGCAATATCAGGAACACACTGCCGAACAAGATAGCTAATTTCCATCTTAAGCTGAAAAATAAGCTATTGTTTCCCATAAGTTATCTAAAATTTGAAAGATAACTGTAGGCCATACAGATCCCAATCCTGTACGTCATTATTTACAACGGGATTATCAGCCTGTGGCAACCAGGCCGTGCCATGTACACGCGTATAATCCGCCCTGACCATCCATGACGGCGTGATGTCCCAGCGCAAGCCAAACACCCAGTCCTGTGCAAAGGCGACATGCCTGGGAAAACCCAAGGCTTCGGCACCAAATCCGTCCCTGTCACTTTTATCCACTGAAATGGTATCGTAGCGTACCGTCGCTTGTAGTTGTGGCATAATTCGGTAACTGCCTTCAACATACCAGCTTTCGGTAACAAATTTACCGCCTTGGGTCGCAAATCTTCCGAGTGTGTTCCAACGGTATTCGTATTCCCCGGTTAAGGTAAATTTTTCACCATTGTATTGGGCAGAAAATAATAAGGGTTGTATTTGGCTGCGGTTTTGGGGGACGACTTTTTCCCCTGCTGCCGGAATAAAGTCAAATTCGAAATCAGTATAGCTAACGGCAAATATATATTCACCTCCGTTGATCTCATAACTAAGTTGCGTAGCAATGGCTGGTTTCGTTTCAAATGAACCTTGGGCATTTTGTGTACCTAATACGACAGTCTGGATTTCTTTCAAATCACGGGACGGTATCCCGACATTAAATTTGAAATTAAAATCACCAAAATCGGTGCGTTGTTCGGCATAAAATGATCCGCCATCTGCGGAAATCAGCAACGACCTCGACCGATCAAAATAAATGCCTTGGGGCAGCAATATGGTTGGATGGGTAAAAGATACGTCACGCGTGTCGTTATACAAGCCAAACGGATTTTTAATGCGCCCACCCCGGATTCCAACCTTGCCGCTGTCATATTCAAACAGGGTTAGATCAGCTAATCCATAATCCAGCCTTACGCTACCTGTGTCAACATCACCAGCCCGCCGATACAGCCCTTGTGCTGCAAAACGAAGGTTATGCCAAGGTTGATAATTCACATTGAGGCCAATTTCGGATAACCCCGGACTGATTCCATCATCACTTTGCCCATAAACATTATTGTCAGAAGTATGGAAAAAACCTTGTGTCAAAAAACCGTGTATTTGGACTTCTTCCGGCAAAAATTGGGATTCTGAAAATCCTCTTACGCTGTAAGAGGCAAGAACGGCAATTGCTATAAACAGTTGCCCAATTCTATTAGCCAATTTCAAGCAACACCCTACCCTTCCGCTAAAGGAAGCTAAATGCCTTTGCCTCGGCATAAACCCTTTAATGAATTTTAAATGAATGGATGTTTTCATTATCTATTTTGCTATTCAAATACCCAATGGAGTCAGGTGTGTTAGCGATTTTGTCTATCATTTCTTGTTCTGAATCCAGCTCAATAGGCACGGTTCCAGTCCCAGAATAAGTCATTCTGTCCCAAATCCTCCTGATCTGATGGGGAAACATATTGAGGTTGTTTTTGACAAAATCTTTATGCAAAGGATTGCTATCGGATAATGTATAAACCTTAATTTGCCTGTTATTCGGCCAAATTCTTTTTTGCATGGCGAAGATAGCCCGAATGTCCTCTGTGGAGTAATCCACAATGGGTACCGTTTTATTGACGACTATCTCTGTAGCTGTGACAACGGGAGAAAAAGCAGCAACTATAAAAAGAACCGCAAGAATATGACCGAAAATCGGTTTCTCATTCCCAAGCTGCTGCAATTTGAAATCCCATGTTTATTGTTATCTAACGTCATCCGTCATTACTGAATTGACGGTAATGATTATAGTCAACATTATCAAACTTGCCCAGCAACTTGTTTTTTCAAACAAAGTTGGGCTTGTGGGTAATTTAACTTTTGGAGGTACAATTTAGTGGGTTTTTAGATCAATTTACTATTGATCGGGTAAGATTTTGTTTGAAACTATCGAGCCTGGCTTGTTTAATGCCCAAACTATAAGCGAATCAATCTGCCCAGAGATTCCTTTAAGAGCTACAAGATAACATCGAACAACCCGCCCGCTGGCGTGCCCAATCGGGTCGTTTCGTGGCATATTGTGCTTTTCCTGGCTGTTCATCATAGGGACGGCGCAGCAACTCCAGCAATTCAGCGATCATGGCGAAATCGCCTTGCTCGGCCTTGTCTATTGCCAATTGCGCCATGTAGTTACGTAACACGTATTTCGGATTGGCGCGGTTCATGCGCTCACGCCTGATTTTTTGGGTAACGCCATCCTGTAATATCCGTTGGTTATAACGCCTTAGCCAATCGGCCAAGCGCGAGACATATTCTGGCGTAAGCTGTTCAGGGACATAATACGCAGCAGCAAGTGGAGCAATTAAGGCTTCGATATTGATGTTTTGGAGATCAGCTTTCCCTAGATCAACCTCCGCAAGTTGTCGAAAGAAAATTGTCATATCAGTTTCTACCAA
>JABFSV010000193.1 GCA_013140405.1 Methyloglobulus sp.
CCAGCCTGTTATTCGGTGTTGGAAGATATGACAGACATTTCCAATAAGGCGGTCTTATGGCTAAAAAGATATGCCGATTTGTTACGCAAGTCAGCAATATAAATCGAAAATAAAGGCATGAAAGCAATATCAACGAGGATTTGGGAATAGGAAATTAATGAAATGGAAAAGTTATTTCAAAAATAGGTGGGGGAATTTGCGTTTTCAAACGTCTTATTGTTTTGAGCGTAGAAAAACTAAAAAGCGAGGCAAATCATGAACCTTAAATCTGCCCAATCGCAGTATCAAAGAACTTATCCGCCAGCCTATGAGAAACCCACAGCACCTGAGTTTCCATCTGCGCGGTATTTTCAAGTTCACTTTGAAAATTTGGAAAGTCAACTGCTTGAAAATAAACGCTGCATTGAACAGATGCAGAAACAGATGGCTGAATTATGTTCAATATTGACCTTAGTAAAACCAGAATTATTAAATAAAAAGTAGCAAGTGACCTTATTTTTTGTGGAAACCCCGCAGCGGAAACCGTCCCGCTTGCCGATTAGTTTTGTGCTGCCGATCACCTGGAAGCGTTTTCTCGCTGTTGTATTGGTGACAGTGTTGGCGTGCGTGCTGCATTGCCTGTTGATGATGTGGTATGCCAGCCGCCCAACGCCATTGCCCGTTAGCGAAGCCAAGCCCTTGCCGATGGTGGACATTGCCTTGGAAGCGCCCATCTCCGGCGCAATGGCGGAAACCAAGCCAGAAGAAATCAAGCCGATAGCACCCAAACCGAAACCCAAGTTCAAAAAACTCAAGCCCAAGCCTGTCAAGCCAAAAGACAAGTCCGAGGTAAAAAAGCCGATCATAAAGCCGGAAGAAAAAGCCGAAGAGCTGGAAACTAAGGCCAACAGTTCGCCAATCAAAGATCTTGCTGACCGTAAAGCAGTGGCAGGGACAAACCAGAACAGCAAATCCCAGAAAAGCCAAGCCAGTTCGTCTACTCCGGCTCGTGCGTTTGCCAATTACTTGAACAACCCCAAGCCGCATTATCCCAGTATTGCAAAAAGCCGCCATTGGGAAGGGCTGGTTCATTTGCGCGTCTATGTCACACCGGACGGGCGTTGCGGCAACCTTAATGTCCAGCGCAGCAGCGGCCATGATGTCCTTGACGAATCCGCGTTGGCAGCGGTAAGGAATTGGCGGTTTGTGCCAGGTAAGAGAGGTAGTACGCCTATCGCCAGTTGGGTGACTGTGCCGATTGAATTTCGGTTACGGGACTGATGGCGAATTTGCGGCTTGGCTTGAAACTCTGATTAAGTCCTTCGACAAGCTCAGGACGAACGGTATAGTGTTGATTCCGTTCGTGGTGAGCCTGTCGAACCATAAATGGGAGCAACTTATCCAGAGATTTCTTAATAATTGAACTTAACACATCACTAACGAAGAGGATATGATTTTGAATTTGGATTTTTCATCTGAAGCAGGCGTTGTCAATTATACGCTCTGGCTGCTGGGCTGTTTTTCGTTGTTGACCTGGAGCGTTATTTTGCTCAAGCTGGGCGAATGGGGGTTCAATACTTTCCGCAATTTCTTTTTTATGAAGGACAGCCGGAAGGCAACAGACGATACCTTCTTCCCCGATTTGGGTACTGGCAAAGCATCCTCACAACTGGCGCGGATTTACCAATCCGGTCAGAAAATTCTGGCAGGCATTCCAGCCCAACAGGTATTGCGAATCGACCAATACACCGCGTGGCACGAACTGATTGAACGTGCCTTAAAACAGCAAATACAAAAAGAAAAGGCCAAAATGGATTCTGGCTTGGGCTGGCTTGCCAGTTTTGGTAGCACCGCCCCGTTCGTTGGGCTGTTCGGCACCGTCTGGGGCATCATGGATGCCATGCGGGACATTAGCGCCAAAGGCTCTGCCAGCCTGGATGTCGTGGCAGGCCCCATCGGCGAGGCATTGATTGCGACGGGTATTGGGATAGCCGTCGCCGTTCCCGCCGTATTGGGTTATAACTTTTTTGTCCGCCTAAACCGTGGCTCGGCGGCAAAACTGGAACACTTTGCGGAAGATTTCCAGCAAGCAATCATACAAGGACACCTACAGCAACACTCCACACAACTAAAACCGATGACAACTCATGGCAATGCAAACCCAAAGTAACGATGACGGCGAAATGAGCGAGATCAACGTGACCCCCCTGGTGGATGTCATGCTGGTGTTGCTGGTGGTATTTATGGTCACTGCGCCGTTATTGACGCAAGTCGTCCACGTAAAGTTGCCCAAAACTGAGCAAACCGAACCCGCGCCTGACCAGCACCTTACTGTTTTGAGCGTCACTAACACAGGCCAGGCCTTACTTGATGAACGGCCTGTTCCCATCGAAAACCTGGAAACCGAGCTTAAGGCCTTACAAGCAAAAGACCCGGATATCAGCTTGCAATTACAAGCTGACCGCGCGGCTGTGTTTGAATCCGTGGCTAAAGTCCTGGCCTGCGCCCAACGTTCCGGCATAGGTAAATTGTCGTTTGTTACGGTGCAAGAATAAGGCTTTAGACTTTAGGTATTGAGAAAAAACACTCAACAAACCTTCTTCAAGTCCCTTGATTAGGAAGTAAAAAATATCTGAGTTTTGAAAAGTGTGTCATATCATACACTTTTTGTTACATGGCTATTAACAAGCCACAGATTGAAGGGGCTTTACTTTTAATAATCAATTGAATTTATTGCACTTTATATTTATCAACCTGTAAAGTATAGAACCATGTTTTGTTATTTACCATGGCCTGAAAGCCGCATTCTGCAAGGGTTTCAGGAAAAACTGTGTGATATGACACAGTTACTGTGTGATATCACACACTTTTATTTTTAAAGAGCAGCCTCTTTTTGCTTTCAGTTAAGCCTCATCCCAATCATGCCACTTTTCCTCCCGTTTTTACAACAAGTTCATTAAGAAATAACTTACATCAAATCATTATCTTACTTGTATTAAGCAGGGTTTATATAAAGATTTTTCTGGTAATTCGTTGCAAAACCACAACAGTTGGCGCGATTATTGCTTATAAAATGAATATATGCGCCTCATAAAATGGCATATATAAAAACCACACAAATCGTTACAGGAAGGCCACGATATAAGGTTTGTAAGAAGTAGTTATCTGAAGGCCATAATAATATAAGTGGATATTTTTATTATAAATACTACACAGGATACCAAATGAAGAAGAGAACTGCCCGGCCCAATAAGCGATTGTTGGGCCTCAAGACAGCAAAGCTGCCCGTTGCAATAGCGGTGCTGCTATCAATAAACACCCAATTTGTTAACGCTGCTGAACAATATGTGGATAACGGATCGGCCGCACAAATTGCTGAAACTCCAAAATCTTCCGAACCCGCATCCGGTGGCGCAACTTTAGAGAAAGTCACTGTGGAAGCAGATTCCGCAGTTGAAACCGACCCTTACGATCCTGCCGACACCGATAACCCATATAACAAATCGTATTCAGTCAGCAATTCATCGACCACCATGAAAACCGACACGCCGGTAATGGAAACCCCTGCCTCAATTCAGGTCATTCCCAAAAGTGTGTTACACGACCAACAGGCTTTCCGCCTGGAGGATGTGATCAAAAACGTCAGTGGTGTACAGACCCAGCATTCTTTCGGTGGCGATTATGAAACCTTTATTATGCGCGGTTTCAAGCTCAGTGAAGCCAATTACCATAACGGCATCCGCATTCCGGCCACCAAATTCGATTTGGCCAATGTCGAGCGTGTCGAGGTGTTAAAAGGCACGTCCGCTATGCTGTACGGTTTGGGCGACCCCGGCGGGTTTATCAGCACAGTCACCAAGCAGCCGAGTTCAACACCGTATTATTCCATTGAGCAGCGTTTTGGTTCTTACGATCACTACCGCACCGAAGCCAGCGCCACTGGGCCATTGAGCAAAGAATATGGACTGAATTACCGCATGGATTTGTCGTATTTGGATGCCAACTCGTTCCGTGATGCCATCGACAGGGACCGGATCTTTTTTGCGCCGACCTTAAGCTGGGATGTTTCGCCAGATACCAAATTGACCTTGATGTATGAACATTTTGACGAGAACAATTCCTACGATAGCGGCACACCCGCTTTCGGCACAGGACTGGCCGATATCCCACGCTCAAGAAGTTTCATGCAGTCAAATTTAACCAACACCAACACCAACGATTTAATTGACTTCAGGATTGACCACCGCTTCAACGAAAATATCAAGCTCAATGCGGGGTCGGTTTATTCGCATAACCAGAAAGAATGGGAAACTATCTATCTAGGCAGGGTTAATGAGGATGTAACGAGCGCAAACTATGGCGATGTCACCCGCAATTACTGGTTTGGCCCGGAAAAACTAAATTCCTGGACATCCTTTGTTAACGGCACTTTTGATTTTGAAACCTATGGCGTCAAACACAAAGTGCTGTTGGGCGGCGAATACTTCACCAATAACTTGGAATATCAGGTCGCGAATGGTGGAGTTGATATAGATGGCAAAAATGGAACAGATACGATCAATATTTTCAGTGATAACGTCCCCAATATATCGGATGCCATATTAAACCAATATCGAAACGGAGCCACGGCGTACGATGTCAGGACGGAAACCACCACCAAGGCGATTTATTTGCAGGATCAAATGACGTTTGGGGACAAACTCCACATCATGGGCGGTTTTCGTTTTGACTGGGTGGAAAG
>JABFSV010000241.1 GCA_013140405.1 Methyloglobulus sp.
CTCTTTTAGGCTTGTTTCGCGCTTTAGACGATTAATCTCTTTACCATCTGGAATCTGATTCTTGGGTCTTCTCTGTAAGAAATAAATCACTGTTGCCATCCAGCCCAAGGCTAAACACAATGAAGCCCATAACCAAATACTGGACTGTGGTACACCATTATTGATGGGGACTTGTGTGTTTGATTCAGCTTTTGTGACAGGTGCCGCAGGTGTCGCTAACAATTTAGGGGGCTTAGTTGTTTCGGGCTGATTATCAATAGCACCGATAACATTAATCGTGGTTTCAGGAATCCGGGCAATTTCTACTGCTTGGCTTTTCGTATTGAACCAGGGAATCTCTATCGCTGGCAGAACGTGCTTGCCAGATGTCGCGGGAATGAGCGCTATTTTTTCTTGTCTTGAAGCAGAAATACCACTAGGAAGTTTCTGTTCATTTAAAACCGGTTGATCTGGATAGGTTTTAAGATTGGCATCGGTTACCACCTTGTTTAGTTCGGGTAATTGCCCAACGGTTGTGCCTTCTCCGCGTAATGTCAGGGTTCTGGTTAACGGTTCGCCTACTTTCATTTGTTGGATGTCACCTGACCATTCTTGGGATAATTCCAGTTTTTCAGCAGCAAGCCAGTCTTTACCCGTAAAACTAGACGGTGCTGGTTTTACATTCAAGGTGACCTCTTTTGATAAAACCCGTTTGGTTTTAGTCATCCGTGAACCAAAAAAATCCCTAAAATCAGGTTGGCGATCAACAATGATTGCCGCAGTCAACGACAATGGCTTGATGGTCATCGTGCCGCTTTTTTGCGGGAAAATGGCGTATTTACGCTCGGTAACGAGATATGAAACACCGTCCACTACGGTATTGTAATTACTGTCTTCGCCCAGTTTTTCAATCACGGCATCCGCCAGTTCAGGCTCGCTTAGCTCGGCTTGGGCGACATCCACGCGCCTGTATAAGCGTATTGTGTACAAAACTTGGGATTGGACATAAAGCTGTTCGGGCGTTGCTTTTACTTCCAAAAATATTTCTTCGTTTGTGTTGGCTGAATCGCCTGTTGCTGTGCCTTGAGTGACTACGACAGGTAGTGGGTTGCTGGCATCATTACCGAACTTTATAGCTGGAATAACCAAATTGCCGGGCTTGTTCGCCGTAACTTCAACCGTCCAGCGGATTGACTTGCTATATGTGCCGTTGACCCAGGATGAACTGCTGCTTTGCCCTTGGTTAATGATGGAAAAATCTTGTTCCAGTGGCGCAAAGTCAGGATCGCCATCAGGTGTATCACTCGCCGTAAAAAATATCTTAAATGATTCATCAATGCTGACGGGATTCCTGTCAACAGAAGTAGTAATTTCTGCCGCAAATACCTGATGAGATGCAATGCCAAAAGCCATCAAAATTATTAACAAGAAACGTCCAAATATGCCTTCACCTATTGGGAAAAAACTAGCACCAAGAGTTTCAATGATTGATTTAATACGCTTCATAAGACTGTCTTTCGGGTTCTACTAAGTAATTATTGTTGTCCACGCTGATCATACTGATACTTGAATTTGCGTCTCAATAATCCCGCTGGATCATCTGGAATTCGCTTGAGCCATTGCTCATTGGCTTGTTTTTCTTCATTAGTCATTGCGTCTAAAGGTTTTATTGATGCTGCATCCGGTTTTTTATCCTCTTTTTTGGGATCGGTTTGTTTCGGTTTTGCTGCATCTGGCTGATTTTCTTGCTCCTGCTTTTCAGCTTCTTTTTTTTCAGGCTGCTGTTCCGCACTTTCTTGTGACTGCTCGGATTTTTGCTCAGGCTTTTTATCGGCTTCCTTTTGCTCGTCCTGTTTTTCTTGGTTTTTATCTTGTCCAGGTTGGCCTGACTTATCGCCGTCTTTATTTTGCTGCTGATTTTTCTCCTCTTGAGAATCTTGCTTTCTGTCCTGATCCTGTTGTTTTTGGTCTTTCTTCTGTTCCTGCTTTTGTTTTTCTAGTTCTTTTTCTACCAAATCCTTGTTGAATAAGGTATCACTATCATCAGGATTTAATTTGAGTGCTTTTTTATAAGCATCTAAGGCTTCTTGCAATTGACCGGATTGCGCTAAGGCATTGCCCTGATTATATAAACTGTTTGCACTTGAATTATTTTTTAGGTTTTCCAGGGCTTTATCGAAAGCCCCTGATTTGTAATGGGCTGCCGCTTTCCAATCAGGATTTTCAAACAAATCCGCCGCCTTATCATATTGCTTATTGTTATAAGCCTCCTGAGCCTGTTGGTCTTTGGTTTTCCATAAGTCTTGCCATTCCCTGTTCATATCAAAGGCATAACTGTTTTTCGGAAAGGGCAGCATCAACAATAATGCAATACCAAGCAAGCCTTTCCTGAAACTCAATGCCGCTAACGGCAAAACCAACAGCAACAGCCAAGGGCCTACGTCACGCCATTGATCCAGCAACAGGTTTTCATTTTTCTCACCTTTCTCATGAGCCTGTGTCGCCACAGTAGAAAGCAAGGCCTGAATATCGGCATCATCCGCCGTTAGTGATTGATAAGCACCCTGCCCTGCCTGGGCCAGTTTTTCCAATTCGTTAACATTCAGTTTATCAATAACAATACTGCCTTGCTCGTCCTTCAAAAAACCGCCAGTGTCCAGAGCAATAGGCGCACCACCGGATGTACCTACTCCCAGTACCAGTAATTGGTAAGCGTCTAACGATTTGGCTTTGGATAAGGCATCATCAATATTGCCACCATCAGTCACGAGGAGAATTTGTCCTTTTTGCAAACCGGCTTGCTTGAACAAGCCTTGCGCTTTTTCTAATGCTTGCGCCATGTTGTTGCCGTCACGGGGCATGATCTCCGTCGTCAAAGCCGATAATTGGTTGTCGATAGTATCGGTATCGTTGGTGAGCGGTGTGACGGTGAATGCGTCGCCAGCATAGACCAATAATGCGGTTTGCCCATCTTTGCGTTGTTTTAAAATATCGGCGATTTTGTAACGCGCCATGACCAAACGGCTGGGCTTGATGTCGGCGGCATCCATCGAACGCGACAAATCCAGCACGATAACCAAGGCAGAATCGTTCCTGAACACGGGCGTTGGTAAACGTTCCCACGTAGGCCCTGCCAGGGCGATGATTGCGAACAAAGCGGCAACGGAGCCCATTACCAAAGGCCAGCGGCTTTGCGCGACGGCCTTATCCTGCAATAGATAAGGCAGCAGTGCCTCATCGCACACGGCTGTCCAGTTGCCGTGGCTCAGTTTACTTCTGACCAACATGACCAACAAAACTATGTATGGTAGCAGTGCCAGCAGCAAATAAGGCCTAATGAAATGGAATTCGGATAAAGTCATGACCATTTTGTTTTATAAAAACCTATCAAGCCTGACAGGGCCAATGCAAGCACTAAAGGCCAGTAAAAAAGATCGGTACGCGGACGGAAAAATTGTTTGTCTTTCTCGATGGGTTCAAGCTGATCGAGTAGCATGTAGATATTATTCAATTCCTCAGCATTTCGGGCGCGAAAATAACGGCCACCGGTGTTTTCGGCGATTTTGACCAGGGCGTTTTCATCCAAATCCGTAGAAGGATTGACCTTGCGGGAGCCAAAAAAACTGCGGACGATCATCTCATCCGCGCCTACACCTATCGTATAAATTTTGAGTTGATTTGCCGCCGCCAGTTCCGCCGCTTTTAAGGGTGATACTTCTCCAGCGGTGTTTGCGCCATCGGTGAGCAAGATCAACACTCGGCTGTCGGCTGGTTGGTTCTTAAGGCGTTTGATCGCCAAACCAATCGCGTCACCGATGGCAGTGTTATCGCCAGCCAAGCCAATAGCAGATTCGTCCAGTAAAGTCATGACTGTCTTGCGGTCGAAGGTCAATGGCGTTTGCAGATAGGCTTGAGTACCGAATAAGATCAATCCTATCCTATCGCCAACCCGACGGTTGATAAAATCGGCGGCTACGTATTTGATTGCCGTAAGCCTATCGACTGCCCGTTTGTTGATGAAAAAATCCTGCACTTCCATACTGCCTGACAGATCCACAGCCAGCATCAAGTCGCGTCCGCTAACGGCCTGTTCGATGGGTTCGCCTAACCATTGTGGGCGGGTGCAGGCTAAGACTAACAACACCCAGGCAATCGACGCTATCCATAACGGCCACTTTTGATTTTGTGTGACAGATTGGGTTTGGGCATCAGAAAAATCATCCAGGAACGGGACTTTTAAAGCGGCTTGCTCGACGCTCATCCGAGCAGGAACTAGCCAACGCACCAACAGTGGTAGCGGCAGTACAAGGAGAAGCCAAGGCCATTCAAAGTGGATCATCGTTGTCGTTTGGTTTGGGCGTTAAGCCAGTCTTCACATAGGTTGGTGAGTTGGGATATTTCCTGTTCTGTCGGTTGGCTGTTTCGATAAGGCGCGGCTGCCAATAATCGCCCAGCGCCTTCTGTAAATGGCGATCCTTTTACCGAGCGGTCAAGAAATTCCAACCAGTTTTCTCCTATTAATCCGGCGCATTCGTTTCTGGCTGTTGTGCTGATTGCTACACGTCTAATCAATGCAGATAAGTCTTTTAATTTTTGGCTGTTGTCGCGTTGCTGGTCTTGCTTGATTTGCAACAGCAGTTTTTTTGCGGCCTTGATTGCTGTTTTTCGGGTGATACGCTTGTATAGCCAATACGCCAAGACAACCAACAAAGGAATCAAGATTGCTAACAGCCACCAAC
>JABFSV010000238.1 GCA_013140405.1 Methyloglobulus sp.
CATGAATAATAAATTTTGCAAGCCAATCATTTTGAGAGCAATAAGTTTAATAAGCCTGAAACTGAAATTAACGATTGGGGATTCGCCTAAAATCCCACAGAAAGCGAAAATACAAATGTGGCATGAATAACTTCGGGCTCGTATTGCCAGTTTGCGGGGTCTTGTGCTTTTATTAATGTTGTCGCCTCAAAAGCGTGCATATAGCGCAAGTCGGCAGCGACAAATTTGTACCGCCACGTAATGCCGGTGTTCCAGTACAAATAATCGTATTCCAGCACTTTTTCAACTTGGCTGTAACCAACGCCCGTAGAGATTTCCAGATATTCAGTCAAAGGATACCTGCCAGTGAGTTCGTAATCGCTGGTCACATTGTTTTGATTGTAAAAACTGTCTGAAATTGCGACCCTTAAGGTAAGTAAATCGCGGTAATGCAGGAATGCGTAGAATTCATTGTAGTCGACCTCCTGTCCAAAGATCTTGCCCTCATAAAGATAGCGAGTCCATTGTAAGTCAACATGCCAGTCATCAGCCAGTTTGTGGGTATATCCCATATAAGGCGCAAATTCGACCCTGGAAGAATCGTTGAATTGGCGGTCACCAAAGTTTATGTTGGAAACGGAAGCTCCTAAATAAACACCTGACTCATGTTGGTAATCGAGGTTTCCCTGAAGGGCAAAATCATTTTGGGTCTTGGTATAACCGCGACCCACATAGTTAGTTGTGCCCGTCAATATTCCGTGTATGTCTGCAAAGCTTGTGTAGCTCGTTAAAAAAGCGAACAAACCAACTAATATTCGGATAAGGATCAACATCCTTTTTGGAAATTCCATTGTTCTATCGCGGCATCAAATTTAAATAGCAATGGTCAATTAAAAAGCGCTAGTTTATCAAACTTAGTTAAATATGACAGGATAAAGCGACACTAATGATTCAATTTTAGAAAAACCGCTGCAAATAAGTGCCCGTATGAGAAGCTGGATTTTGGGAAACCTGTTTCGGTGTACCTTCTGCAACCAACAATCCGCCGCCGTCACCGCCTTCAGGCCCCATATCTATCACCCAATCGGCGGTTTTGATGACATCCAGGTTGTGTTCGATGACAACCAAGGTATTGCCATGATCCCGTAACTTATGCAAAACCGTTAGCAATTGCTTAATGTCATGAAAATGCAAGCCCGTAGTCGGTTCGTCGAGGATATACAAGGTGGTTCCGGTATCGCGTTTGGACAGTTCCTTGGCGAGTTTGACCCGTTGTGCCTCGCCACCGGACAGCGTGGTGGCGTTTTGCCCCAAGGTAATATAGCTTAAACCGACTTCGATCAGTGTTTGTAGTTTTCGGGACAGCGAAGGCACTGCGCTGAAAAATTCGGCAGCATCTTCAACCGTCAACTCCAAAATTTGGGTGATGGTTTTCCCTTTATAACGGATTTCAAGGGTTTCACGGTTGTAGCGTTTGCCTTTGCAACTGTCGCATTGTACGTAAATATCCGGCAAAAAGTGCATTTCCACTTTAATCACGCCATCGCCTTTGCAGGCTTCACAGCGTCCGCCTTTGACATTAAAACTGAAACGGCCTGGCGTGTAGCCGCGTGAACGTGATTCATGGGTAGCTGCATAAAGCTCGCGGATAGGCGTAAATAACCCAGTATAAGTTGCAGGGTTCGAGCGCGGCGTACGGCCTATCGGGCTTTGGTCAATATCGACAACCTTATCGAAATGCTCCAAACCGTCTATGGCATCGCAAGGTGCAGGAATAACCCCGGCGCGGTTAATCAATCGGGCGGCATGGCTGTAGAGCGTGTCATTGACCAATGTGGATTTTCCCGAACCGGATACCCCAGTCACGCATGTGAGCAAGCCAATAGGAATTGAGATTGTCACATTTTTCAGGTTATTGCCGTGGGCATTGCGGAGGATGATTTGTTTATCCGTATCAATTGGCGTGGTTGATTCAGGTACGGCAATGCCAATTTTCCCCGATAAATATTGTGCAGTTAAGGATTCATCATTATTAAGAATGTCATCAAACGTCCCTTGGGCAACGACGCAGCCGCCATGCACGCCCGCACCTGGCCCTATATCGACGATATGGTCGGCGGAACGGATGGCATCTTCATCATGCTCAACAACAATCACCGTGTTGCCCAAGTCGCGCAGCCTAAACAGTGTGTTTAGCAAGCGCTCGTTATCACGCTGATGTAAGCCGATGGAAGGCTCGTCCAGTACATACATTACGCCCACTAGGCCAGCACCGATCTGGCTGGCAAGCCTTATGCGTTGGGCTTCACCACTGGATAATGTGTCTGCGCTGCGGTCTAAGGTCAGGTAATCCAAACCGACGTTAACCAAAAACTCCAGGCGTTCCCTGATTTCCTTTATGATCTTTTGCGATATTTCACCGCGTTTTCCAGGCAAATTCAGCCCGTTAAAAAATCCTAACGATTGCCGAATTGGAAAACGGGTCACGTCATGTATCGGTTTGTCGTCTATGAACACATTCCGTGCCGAATTGTTCAGCCGTGCACCAGTGCAAACCGTACAAATTTTTTGGGATAAATATTTAGATAACTCTTCGCGCACCATTGGCGAATCGGTTTCGTGGTAACGACGTTCCATATTGGCGACAATACCTTCAAAGCTGTAGCGTTTTTTGGTTGCAGCACCGCCAGTATTGAGGAATGTAAACTCGATGTTTTCTTTGCCACTACCAAAAAGAATGACTGCCTGAATGTCCTTAGTCAGCTTGGAAAATGGCAGTTCAGGGTCAAAGCCATAATGGTTTGCCAGCGAGGTGATGATCTGGTAATAGTACGCATTACGTCTGTCCCAGCCCCGAATTGCGCCTCCTGCCAGACTTATATCTGGGTTGTGGATAATAAGCTCAGGATCAAAATGCTGCCTTACCCCCAGGCCGTCACAACTGCCACAAGCCCCTTTGGGATTATTGAATGAGAAAATGCGCGGTTCAAGTTCGCTTAGGCTATAACCGCACAAACGACAGGCATAACGTTCGGAAAATATGTGTTCTTTTTCATCGTCTTTGCTGGCATCGAGACAGACTGCAATGGCGATACCATCAGCAATACGCAAGGCAGTTTCGAACGATTCCGCCAAGCGCAGGGCAATATCACTACGTATTTTGAAGCGGTCAACAATGACTTCAATCGTATGCTTCTTTTTTAGGTCCAGCATCGGCGCATCATCCAGGTCGTAAACCACGCCATCAATCCTTGCCCTGATAAAGCCTTGCGATTTTAAATCGTCCAGTAACTGAAGATGTTCGCCTTTGCGCTCATTAATTACAGGAGCCAGCAACATCCAGCGTTGGTCTTGCGGCTGCGCCAAAACCAGATCGACCATCTGGCTGATGGTTTGCGCTTCCAGTGAAGTGTGATGCTCAGGGCAACGCGGCGTACCTGCACGGGCGTACAGCAAGCGCAGGTAATCGTAAATTTCCGTGATCGTTCCAACTGTGGAGCGCGGGTTATGCGAAGTGGATTTCTGTTCGATGGAAATAGCCGGGGACAAACCTTCAATGTGATCGACATCCGGTTTTTCCATCATCGACAAGAATTGCCGGGCATACGCGGAAAGGGATTCTACATAACGCCGCTGCCCCTCGGCATAAATAGTATCGAAAGCGAGGGACGATTTCCCTGACCCTGAAAGCCCCGTGATAACGATGAGCTTATCCCTGGGTAAATCCAGGTCAATATTCTTCAGGTTATGCGTTCTGGCACCACGTATGCTGATTGTATCCATTCATTAAGACGGGTTATTTAAACAGCCGACCAATATACGATTAAATGTGAGCCAAGACAATTTGAATACTTATAAAGCGGCCAATTTCAGTGTCACAAAAAAATCAACCCCTCAAAAACCGAATTCAGACTCATCAAAATCTTCAAACTGTTCTTTTAAGCGCTTCTTTTCCCAGTAGATTTCAATTTTCCTACGGGCATCCCTGCGGATGGTTTCTTTGTCAATGCCATCAGGAAGTGCCAACAAATCGCCTTCTTCAAAAATATCATCACTATCGTGCACACTTTCTGTAGCACTTGGCGAATCAGTCACTACAGCAGATTTCGATGTTTCTTTTGTCATTGGCGACACCCCACACAAAAAAATTATCTCATTTACCCTCAGCGCCAACTCTTCAATGGCAAGTCAGCAGCTTCGTAGATAATAGTAGCCGATATTACAACAATTAAAATAATTCACTGCCGACTTTGCTTTTTACCAGGTAACCAACAATTAACAAGGTTGGCCTTGATCACAT
Organism: Methyloglobulus sp.; assembly: GCA_013140405.1. GTDB lineage: Bacteria > Pseudomonadota > Gammaproteobacteria > Methylococcales > Methylomonadaceae > Methyloglobulus. The sequence continues at coordinate 4,280 of JABFSV010000238.1, forward strand.
TAAAGGCACAGACCAAAATAGAAGGCTATGTTAGGGTACGAACGGTTCAAACATTAAAAGGCCGAATCAATCCCAACGCGGAACGGGGTTTGTAACCCCGTCACATACGTTTAGTTTGCGGCTGCCATTCCTGAACCATGCCAAAACCCTACGAACGGGGCAACATGCCCCGTCCGGCAAAAAGTTTTTATAGCGTAAGATCATCGCTAATCAAGAAGAATTAAGCTACAACAACGTTCGACCGGCGGTCTGTTCTGGATGGTATTCAGAAAAGTGCCCGGAGGCGTATTATGGCTTCCGCTTGATGAACTAGAGTCTGTTGACAATTAAATTAACCATATAAAACTGGCGGTCAAGGCGACAAAAGCGGAATAGCGTGAAGCCAGCTTTTCATACCTCGTCGCAATCCGCCGGAACTGTTTGATCCGGCAAAA
>JABFSV010000516.1 GCA_013140405.1 Methyloglobulus sp.
AACTGCGTCTCGCAGAAACTGAAAAATATGCCCATGTTACATTTTTCTTTAACGGTGGCGTTGATGCGAGTTTTCCAGGTGAAGACAGGATGCTAATTCCTTCACCCAATGTGAGGACGTATGACTTACAACCAGAAATGAGCCTGCCGGAATTGACTGACCGTTTTGTCGAAGCCATCACGGGCGGCAAATATGATGTCATTATTTGCAATTATGCCAATGGTGATATGGTGGGGCATACTGGAATTATCCCCGCCGCCATAAAAGCTGTGGAGGCAATAGACACATCCTTGCAGCGTGTCGTTGATGCCTTAAAAAGTGTCGGTGGAAAAATGTTGGTGACAGCCGATCACGGCAATATAGAACAAATGGTCGATGATGATGGCCTAGTTCAGACAGCCCACAGCACCAACCCAGTGCCGCTGATTTATGTATGTGGTGAAGGAAAGCTGGCTTCCGGTGGCAGCTTGAAAGATTTAGCCCCTACCCTGCTGGCTATATTAGGTGTTGGACAACCCGTAGAAATGAACGGCAGATCGCTTATTGCATCTGCTTGATTTCAGTATGCAGAGATTCCTGGTTTTTTGTTTTCTGCTAAGCTTGTTAGCTGAACCTGCTTATTGTGAAGAACAACTAAGCGATGGTCAGCAACAAAGTGACACGAGGCCAGATGTAGCAATCCACTCTGATCCGCAAGAACTGGAACGGCAAAAAGATGAATTGCTGGGTTTATTGGCCCAAGTTGATGAGCGTTATGGTGATGTTGCGGCTTCATTGAGGTCAATTGAAGGCCAGATTGAATTGACTACCGAGAGCTTGGCCAAGATTCGGAAAGAAATAAATTCATATCAGGGACAAATCGACAAATTGAGCAAGGAACTGTCCGGACAAGTCAGGGCGGCGTATGCAATTGGGCAGAAAGATAAATTAAAATTGATGCTTAATCAACAAGATCCAGCATTATCTAGCCGAATAATGGTATATTATGAGTACCTGAATAAGTCTCGATTGGAAAAACTTGCTAACCTCCAGCAAACTGTTAAACATTTAGATGAGTTGGATGAAGATAAACGAGTAGAAACCGAGATTCTGGAAAAAAACCTGAGCCAAAAAAAATCAGAACAAACTGCATTGGATGCGGCAAAAAAACAGAGAAATGTTCTGATCGCAAGGCTGAATGATGATTTCTATTCTGAAGAAGACCAATTAAGCCTTTTAAAAGAAAGTGAAAATAAACTGATAAGCCTTATCCAAACATTGGAAAATGAAGAAGATCAGGATAACCGGGAAACTGAAGAATCGAGCATTGATGTAAGCAGCCCAGAAAACACGGAAAGTTTCCCCATGCTAACTGGCGATTTTTCATCCCTAAAGGGCAAACTGCCCTTACCGGTGAGAGGCAAGTTGGCGAGTATGTTTGACAGCCCCACATCGGAAACCACTTGGAAAGGGGTGCTGATTAATGCAAAAGAAGGCGCTGAAATTAAGGCGGTAACAAAAGGGAAAGTTGCTTATGCCGGAGCGCTTAAGGGCTACGGATTGCTTATAATTGTTGAACATGACAAGCAATACATGACCTTGTATGCGTTTAACCAAAGCCTTTATAAACACAAAGGTGATGGGGTTGAGGCCGGCGATGTGATTGCATCGGTGGGCCAAAGTGGTGGTCGCAGCAAGCCTGGTTTGTATTTTGAAATACGACAGAACGGGAAACCGGTTGATCCGCTGGTCTGGTGCAGAAATTAATTAGGATCAAAAATACATCTTTATAGAAGAGAGCAGTGTTCGGTAAGCGAATTTTTAAAGATTGTCCCAAAAAATTAAAGATATTGTGGTGGTTGGAGTTTAAAGGCACATGCTAAAAAAGAATAGTCTGTTTATTTTGTCCTTAGGGATTATGTTGGGTGTATTCATGGGCATCTGCGGTAGCGTAGTTGCCGAAAAGGACAAAAGTGATGCTGCGGTGGATTCCGAAGCATTGCCTTTTGAGGATTTACGGACATTTACAGAAATTTTCGGCCGTATTAAGCGCGATTATGTAGAACCCGTATCGGACAAAAAATTACTGGAAGATGCCATCAGAGGCATGTTGTCAGGTCTCGACCCCCATTCTGCATACCTGATTTCTGAGGAGTATCAGGAATTAAAAGAAGGCACCACCGGGCAATTCGGTGGATTGGGAATCGAAGTGACGATGGAGAACGGTTTTATCAAAGTCGTTTCCCCCATCGACGATACCCCAGCGCAACGGGCTGGCATAAAGACCGGCGACCTGATTGTCAGGCTTGATGATGAGCCGGTAAAAGGCATGACCTTAGCCGATGCCGTCAAGAAAATGCGCGGTGAACCAGGCAGCAAAATAGAATTGACTGTCGTACGCGAAGGTGCGGAAGCGCCGCTTAAACTCACATTATCTCGTGCAGTCATAAAAGTCCAAAGCGTCAAAAGCCGCATGTTGGAAAAAGATTATGGCTATTTACGGATTAGCAGCTTCCAATCTGGCACTGGGGAAAGCCTGAAAGAAGCCTTGGCTAACTTGAAAAAAGAAAACAACAACCGACTTAAAGGCTTGGTGCTGGATTTAAGGAACAACCCTGGCGGTGTCTTGAACGCTGCAGTTGATGTCAGCGATGCTTTCTTGAAATCAGGCCTGATTGTTTATACTGAAGGACGTATCGAAAATTCGGAAATGCGCTTTAATGCCGCACCTGACGACCTGATAGATGGCGCACCGATGGTTGTGTTAATCAATGCAGGATCAGCATCAGCTTCCGAAATTGTCGCGGGTGCGTTGCAAGACCAAAAACGTGCCGTGATTATGGGTGAAAAATCCTTCGGCAAAGGCTCCGTGCAAACCATATTGCCGACCAGCAATGGCGCGGCAGTCAAGCTGACCACAGCCCGTTACTACACGCCATCAGGCAGGTCAATCCAGGCCGAAGGCATAGAACCAGACATAGTGCTTGCCAATGTCAAGCTGGAATCCCTGGATAAAACCGAGTTCGATCCGGTAAAAGAAGCTGACCTGTCGCATCACTTGCAGAATGGCAAAGCAAAGGAGCTGGCGAAAGAAGCTGAAGCAGAAAAAGCCAAGGAAAACGGGGAATATAAAGATTACCCGCTTTACCAAGCATTAACCTTATTGAAGGGAATCAGTATAGTCAACAAATAACGACAGCCCTACGGGGCAGTCAAAAACATAAACCCGAATTCCACCGACCTTATTGGTTAGCTGGAGTTCGGGTTTTTTATTTAGTCATGATTAGTTAATAAAAGGTTTTCTGGCGCTTGATAGTAACCACACTATAAATTATGCTGAACCTGATAATATAACCTGCTATGCTTTGAATTTGAGAAGCAATCAAGATAAGAATAGTGAATCATGAATATAGTCTCACTTTTTTCGGGTGCAGGTGGGCTTGACCTTGGTTTGATTCAAGCTGGACATGAGATCATATGGGCTAACGACATAGATGCTGACAGCTGTGAGACCTATAAGTTAAATATTGGTAACCACATAATATGCAAAGATATTTCAAGAATCGGATTAGACGAAATTCCTGACTGCGATATTATTGTGGGTGGCTTTCCTTGCCAAGGGTTTTCAATGGCAAACATGCTGAGAGCAGCAGACGACCAACGAAATCAACTTTATAAACAGTTTTACAGGATAATCAAAGGCAAAAAACCCGATTATTTCATTGCCGAAAATGTTAGAGGTATTTTAAGTTTGGACAATGGCAATGTAATTAAAAAGATAGTACAAGACTTTTCGGATGCTGGTTACCGTGTAAAGTACAAAGCATTCAATACAGCAGATTACGGAGTTCCGCAGACACGTATTAGGGTAATTATTGCCGGAACAAGAAAGGACTTACCCGAAGAGACGGATTTTCAGTTTCCCGAACCAACGCACGATAAAACAATCTGGGTCAGTATTTCAACCGCCTTAAGAGGAATCCCTGAACCCGAAGACCCAAAATGTAAATTGAAGAATCACATTTATTCAAAGTACAAGATAACAAACCGAAATTTTACAGGACACAGGGAAACTGATCCGAATAAACCCTCTCCCACAATCCTTGCAAGAGGGAATGGAAAAGGTGGGGTTTGTGCAATTCAACATCCTACCAATCATAGACGGATGAGCATTCGAGAAAGTGCATTAGTGCAAACTTTTCCGTTAAACTTTGAGTTTGTTGGTTCAATGGGTTCGATGTATCGACAAGTCGGAAACGCTGTTCCCGTTTTATTCGGACAGCATTTAGGGAAAAGATTAAAAGAACTTGAATCTATATTAATATGAAGGTGGTTTCTCTTTTTTCCGGTGCTGGTGGACTTGACTTAGGCTTTATTAGAGCTGGACATGAAATTATTTGGGCTAATGACAATTTCCTCGATGCAGTAAAAACTTATCGCAAGAACATTGGCGATCATATTATTTGTGAAGATATTTCCAAAATCCCATCCGATAAAATTCCAAATCACGACATTTTAATTGGTGGCTTCCCTTGTCAAGGCTTTTCTGTTGCTAATACAAATCGTGGCGAACACGATGAAAGAAATAAACTCTATCTGGAACTATTAAGGATTTTGGCTGAAAAACAACCAAAATTTTTTATGGCAGAAAATGTAAAAGGTATTTTGAGTTTAATGCGAGGAAAAATATTCGAACTGATTATTGCCGACTTTATAAATGCGGGATACAAAGTGACATATAAAGTGTTGAATGCCGCTGATTTTGGAGTCCCACAAAAAAGAGAGAGGGTAATAATATTGGGAGTTAGAAATGACATGGATTTTAACTTGGCACATCCTGAACCGACACACGGCGAAATATCAAACTTATTTAGCCACAAAAAAAGTTGGGTTTCTATTGGCGAGGCATTAAAGAATATCCCCGAACCGGAAGATCAACATGATTTGACTAATCATACGTACTCAAAATTCAAATTAAAATTCAATGGCTACTTAGGTAACAGGGCCATTGACCCAAACAAGCCTTCACCGACGGTCACTGCGAGAGGAGATGAAAAAGGAGGAGTAGTTGTTTTGCATCATCCCAACAATCACCGAAGAATGTCAGTAAGGGAACTAGCTTCGACACAATCTTTTCCAATTGATTTTAGCTTTGAAGGCAGCAATTCTTCTGCTTACAGACAAATTGGTAATGCAGTTCCGCCCTTACTAGCTTTTGCAATTGCTTCTAAATTTCCCAAAAAACTAGAATGCCATGTCACTTGTAAAACCACCAGTAAAGCCATTTCCCAATTATAAGTGGCGTTGGGCAGTCCTAACTCCTACAGAATCTCTCAATGAGCCGCCAGTATTTCTTGGCGTACTTAGGGTTTTCAACAAATACCAAAATTACGCTCCAGGTTCAAAGGAAATTTTGGACGGACTCGATATAGTCCAACAAGAAACAAATTCAAATGTTGACCTTGTTAGGACAAAAGAAAGAAACCTGATAAGAAATTCAGGACAATACTGGAAAGCATTAGGTTTGCTAGGGGAAGCACATGGCAAAGTTATAGTCAGCCCTTTCGGTCAATTACTTGCAGAGGGAAAAATTACGCAAGTTGAATTTGCAACCACTGTCGTTAAAACTTTGGAATTGCCAAATAGAAACATCATTGATGACACCTCTGAATGGGATGCAGTAGGTTTGAAAATCAAGCCGCTCGAACTTATTCTTGACACCCTTGCTTTAATTGCAGATACGTTCGGCTCATACGAAGCATATATAACACCATTTGAACTTCTAAGGATTGTAATTCCATTGGCGGGTGCGAAAGCACCACTTGAAAATTTCGCAGAAGCCATTATTCAACATCGACAGGGAAAGATTGATATTTCTAAATGGCCTGATTGTGCAACCAGTGCCAATGACAAAAGGATGGCAAGAGAATTTTTGATTTTCTTGTCAAATTATGGTTTTTGCAAAAGGGAAAGCACTGGAACAGGGAATGAGAATGAACGCTATCAATTAGCAAGCATTTCTAAAGAGGAGGTGGTTGAATTGCACAAACTCAAAGTTGTTCAAGAGGAGCTTGATAAAGTTGTCAAGCAAATCCGGTTTACCCAAATACCCGCAAATGTCGAGAGGAAAAGAGTCACAAGGGAAGTTCTTGAAAGACCATATCAAAACATTTTCAGAAGAAACATACTGAATGCATTCTCCTCTACTTGTATTGTAACTGGTGCAACAATTGAAAATGTTTTAGAAGCTGCACACATAAAACCTGTTGAATATAAAGGGGAAGACAGCCACAGCAATGGCCTTTGCTTGCGTTCAGACATCCATCAGTTGTTTGACAGCAACAATTTGAGAATTTTGTCATCGGGCGAACTTATACTTTCAGAAACAGCATCAACGAAAAACAATTACGGTACGCTTCCAAAGCTAATTGAGATCCCTGGTTTTGTAAGCAAAGAGTATCTTGACTGGAGATTGAAATATTATTGAAAAATAAAACCATATAACAATGCATTTTATTTCCTCCAGTAAGCTGCTCTCTATTTTTTAACAAATTTGCTTTGCAATTTTAAGTCGAAACCAGCCACTTAACTTTATTGTAAAAAAGTGGCGATCCCCAGCCTAATTCAGCTTCCCGTGGCACTGCTTAAACTTCTTTCCTGACCCACAAGGGCAAGGGTCGTTGCGGCCTACCTTATTGCTTTCTCTCACGAAAGGCTGGGTTGGTGCGACTGGCATTTCTTCAAGCACAGCTTCGGGGTCATACTCACCTAAGGCCGACACTTCGGCATGTTCGTAGTGCAATTCCTTGGGGGCTTGCATTTGTTCGTCCATTGCCTGGATGTCTTCTTCTTGCCTGACTTGCACCCTGAACAATATTCTGGTGACCTCATACTTGATATGATCGAGCAAGCTGGTAAACATTTCGAAAGCTTCGCGCTTGTATTCCTGCTTGGGGTCTTTTTGCGCGTAACCTCTTAGGTGTATGCCTTTACGCAAATAATCCATCGCCGACAGATGTTCTTTCCAACTATTGTCCAGCACTTGCAACATGACAGATTTTTCAAAATGCCGCATGACTTCTGGGGTCATTTGCTGCTCTTTTTGATTATAGAACTGCCCCAGGACATCAAGGATTCGGATACGTAGCGATGCTTCTTGCAGTTTCTTGTCTTGATCGAGCATTTTTTGGATCGGAACTTCGGTATTTAATTCCTGGTACAAATGATCTTCAAGACCTTTGATATTCCACTGCTCTTCCATGGTTTTTGGCGGAATATACTGGGTGATGAGGTTATTCACCACGTCTTTGCGGATTTCGACGATGATGTCGGAAATATCCGTGGCTTCCATTAGCTCATTACGCTGCGCGTAGACCACTTTACGCTGGTCGTTTGCGACATCATCATAGGCTAGGATTTCTTTACGAATATCAAAGTTGCGGTTTTCTACCTTGCGCTGGGCGTTTTCGATGGATCGGGTAACCCAGGGATGCTCTATCGCTTCACCATTGCCCATACCGAGCTTTTGCATCAATCCCGCAACACGGTCGGACGCAAAAATTCGCATCAAATCATCTTCCAACGCCAGGTAAAAGCGTGAAGACCCCGGATCGCCCTGACGGCCTGAACGACCGCGCAACTGGTTGTCGATACGGCGGGATTCATGGCGTTCAGAACCAATCACATGCAAGCCACCAGAAGCTATGACTTGGTTGTGGCGTTCCAGCCAAACTTCTTTGACTTTATTCTTGTCTGCATCAGGGCCTAATGCCGCCAACTCGGCATCCAGATTGCCACCCAAAACAATATCGGTACCTCGACCAGCCATGTTGGTGGCAATTGTAACCGCACCTGGCATACCGGCCTGTTCAACAATATGGGCTTCGCGTTCGTGTTGCTTAGCATTAAGCACTTCATGCTTAACACCCAGTTTGTTCAGCAAAATCGACACCCGTTCGGAATTCTCGATGGATGTTGTACCCACCAGTACCGGCTGTCCGCGTAAGACGCAATCTTTAATATCTTCTGCAACGGCGTTATATTTTTCGTCGGCAGTCAAGTAAACCATATCACCCAAATCCTTGCGGATCATATTTCGGTGTGTGGGTATGACGACCACTTCAAGGCCATATATTTTGTTTAATTCGAACGCTTCTGTATCTGCGGTGCCGGTCATGCCGGACAGTTTTTCGTACAAACGAAAATAGTTTTGGAAGGTAATCGAGGCCATCGTCTGATTTTCGTTTTGGATGGTGACGCGTTCTTTCGCCTCAATCGCCTGATGCAAGCCTTCTGACCAACGCCGTCCTGGCATAATACGTCCGGTAAATTCGTCAACAATGATTACTTGATCGTTTTGTACAATGTAATCGACATCCCGTTTGAACAAGGAATGTCCGCGCAAGGACGCGCTTAAATAGTGCATCAGGCGGATATTGGAGGCATCGTACAAGCTGGTGCCTTCCGTCATCAAGCCGTGTTCCACCATGAGGTGTTCGACGCGCTCATGGCCTTTCTCGGTCAAATGAACTTGGCGTTCTTTCTCGTCAACCCAGTAATCGCCATTGCCTTGCTCTTTTTCTTGTTGCGTCAGATAAGGAATAATGGCATTGGCTTTAATATAAATTTCGGTGCTTTCTTCCGTAGCTCCTGAAATAATAAGCGGTGTCCTTGCTTCGTCAATCAGGATAGAATCGACTTCATCAACGATGGCAAAATTCAATCCGCGCTGGACTTTCTGCTCCAGGTTGAACGCCATATTGTCGCGTAAATAATCGAACCCAAATTCATTGTTGGTGCCGTAAGTGATGTCTGCCGCATACGAAACCTGCCGGTCATGGTGTTCCATCTGGCTGATAATCACGCCCGTGGTCATCCCCAAAAAACCGTATAGCCTGCCCATCCATTCGGAATCGCGTTTAGCAAGGTAATCGTTGACGGTTACGACATGTACGCCGTTTCCAGGCAAGGCATTGAGGTAGGCGGCCAAGGTTGCCATTAAGGTCTTGCCTTCGCCAGTCTTCATTTCGGCGATTTTGCCGTCATTGAGAATCATGCCGCCGATCAACTGCACATCAAAATGGCGCATTCCAAAGACACGGGATGACGCTTCCCTGACTGCGGCAAAGGCTTCTGGAATCAGACTATTGAGCTTCTCGCCTTTATTTATTCGGTTGCGAAATTCTTGGGTCTTAGCTTTTAGTGCTTCATCAGAGAGTTTTTCGTAGTCTGAGCTTAGGGAATTAATCCTTTTGACCAGCTTCTTCTTTTTCTTAACAAGCCTGTCATTACGGCTTCCAAAAATTAATCTAACCAGCTTGCTCAGCATATTTGTTTCCGACGTGAATTGGGTATAGTTGAATCAAACTGTTGATTATATACTGTCTGACATATTAGGTACACAAAACCAGCCATCGTTCTAAACAGAATCAACGCTACATTTGCCCTATTCGGATATATATGGGCTTAAGTACGATAATCAAGCATAAATAATCATGCCAGACGAATAATTTCACATCAAATGCCCAATCTAAAACACCCCAGCACCAAGATACCCGCGAATAAATTACTTCTTAAGCTTATTTTGCTGGGATTACTCGGCGTTTGTTCGGCTTTTTTATCGACTTATCGCGGCACAATTGACCCTAAGCGCACGCCAGAAAGTGCATCCCATGATTTAACGGATTTAAATAGCATCAAGAATGCATTTGAAAACCAAATAAGTAATTTCCAAGTTAAACAAATTGGTTGGGTAGCGAAAATAATGCGGGATGATAACCACGGACTAAGGCACCAACGTTTTATAGTGCAACTTGCTTCGGGGCAGAGACTTCTAATCGCACACAATACCGATCTAGCACCCAGGGTTGAGGGCTTAAAAGAAGGGGCTGAAATTTCTTTTTATGGCGAATACGAATGGAATAATAAGGGCGGGGTTGTCCATTGGACGCACCACGATCCGAAAGGACTGCATCCTAATGGGTGGTTATATTACAACAAACAAAAGTACGATTGAGCGCGGCCTTTTTGCCGCAAAGGGGAGGCAATAGCCCAGCCACAACAAAGCAACTGGGCTATTAGCTTACTGATTTTGCTTAAGCGAGGGTAACTTCTTCAGCTTGTGGGCCTTTTTGGCCTTGGGTAATGGTAAACTTCACTTTTTGGCCTTCGTCCAGAGATTTGAAGCCATTGCCGCTAATATTACGGTAATGAACGAAAACGTCTGGGCCGCTTTCTTGCTGAATAAAACCAAAACCTTTCTCTGCGTTAAACCATTTAACAGTACCGGTAGTCATGTGAATCCTTTTGTATATAGAGTAAATAAAGCCCATTAAGGCTGATGGAGCGGGAAATATGAAAAATACTTAATGATAAACAGGACGAGTGATACAGATAAACTTCGTAGAGATAAGCATAGCGGTAAATCATTTTCTAGCTAAGTGGATTGTATAGGCTTTAATTTACTATGTCAATGCAATCCCTACTTACTCCGCATAAATACTTGAATACAGAAAGAACCATTTCATAAACCTGCTAAAAGGTTAGAAAGGCGTTGTATCGAATTAGCTTTCCCTCTTGGCAAATTCGGCTATTATCTCTAGCACGGGATTTAACAAGAACGAATAACATGGCACAAAAAGCACAACGACTTAAACCGATTTTAGCTTACCCAAATAGGGCGCTTGCCCAACTTTACCTTCAAATCAACCAACAATTAGCACTCCTGAAGCGAATTAAGGCTGTTTTACCAAAAGAGTTGGCAGACCATACTTTGCACTGTGTGCTGAATAACAAAAAACTGCTTGTTTACACGGATTCCGCCAACTGGGCTTCCCAATTACGTTTTCATGGCAAAACCATGCTCAACGCAATTGAACCCACCACCTTGACACCCACATCTACGATTCAAATTAAAATCATTAATGCAACGGCAACCACTAACGTAAAGCCCAAGACTGTTATCCCTTCCAAAACTGTAGCTTATGAGATTCACAACCAAAGCCTAATAACCACAGACCCGCAAGTTAAACACGCGTTAGACAAGCTCAGCACAACCCTCGCTCGGCTTGCGGGCCAAGAAATAACTAAACCTTAAGCAGCCCTAGGGGACTCAGCAGACTGCATAAAAGAAATCGGTGCTTGCTCTTCATCGTCAAACGTGACCTTTTCCCAAGCATCCGTATCAGCCAACAGGGTTCGTAGCAGCTTATTGTTTAGCCCATGCCCTGATTTATACCCAGTGAATTGTCCTATCAAACTGTGACCCAACAAATAAAGGTCACCGATAGCATCAAGGATTTTGTGCTTCACGAATTCGTCCGCATAACGTAGACCGTCTTCATTAAGGATTTTGCTCTCATCTACCACGATGGCATTATCCAGACTGCCGCCTAAGGCGAGATTGTTTTGTCTCAGCATCTCAATATCTTTCATGAAGCCAAAAGTTCTGGCCCTGCTGACTTCTTTCACAAACGTAGTTGATGAAAAATCCATCGTAGCCGTCTTGACGTGTTCTTCGAAGGCCGGATGTTCAAAATCAATCGTGAACGTTACTTTGAAACCATCGAACGGCTCAAAAGCCGCCCATTTGTCACCGTCTTCGACCCTTACGCTGTGTTTGATGCGGATATACTGTTTAGGGCAATCCTGTTCTTCAACACCTGCCGATTGCAACAAAAATACAAAAGGCCCAGCACTCCCATCCATAATGGGAACCTCGGCGGCACTGACATCAATAATTGCGTTATCAATCCCTAGTCCCGCAAAGGCAGAGAGCAAATGCTCTATCGTCGAGATTTTGGTATCTCCAGAAACTAATGTGGTCGAAAGCACCGTTTCGCCGACATTACCAGGTGCTGCCTGAATAGTGACCGGGAATTCCAAGTCCACACGACGAAACCTGATTCCGGTATTGGGTTCTGCCGGACGTAAGGTCAAATAAACCTTATCGCCGGTATGAAGCCCTACCCCTGTAGCCCTAATCGTGTTTTTCAAGGTTCGTTGTTTAATCATAACTTTAAGCCATTTAAGTGAGACAATAAAACCATTCTATCACAATCAACCTTTTAGTAAGGCAAGACCAAGGATAGTCCCTTAATCTGCTTGCCTTCTTAAAAAGGCTGGAATATCAAGATAATCCAAGTCCATTTCTTTCTTAGGTTGTGCGCCAAACCGTGTTTCCCTGATTTCAGGACGGTTTTGCCTCATGACTGTGGGCTTATCTAGCACACCATAGTTTAGCTCACCCGCCGCCGCTTTTTGCATAAGCCGATCTGTTGTCCTGATGATTTGCGCTCGTGGCAAACCCATCCCAGTGGCAACAACGGTAACTTTAATCTCATCACCTAATGACGAATCAACGGCAGTGCCGATTTTTATCACGGCATCTTCTGCAGCGAATTCGTGAACAATATTGCCCACTTCATTAAACTCAGCTATACCCATTTCAGCCGCGGAAATATTCACCAAAATACCGCGTGCGCCTTGTAAATTGATATCTTCCAACAATGGGCAAGCAATGGCCTTTTCTGCCGCTTCCCGTGCGCGGTTTTCACCTTTGGCTGTTCCTGTGCCCATAATGGCAGCACCCATGCCTGACATGACCGTCCTGACATCAGCAAAATCGACGTTAATCAAACCAGGATGGATAATTAGGTCGGTAATGCCTTGGACAGCATCCAACAATACGTCATTAGCCGCTTTAAACGCATTAATGAGGGATGCATTTTTTCCTAAAACCGGCAACAACTTCTCGTTAGGTATGGTAATGACTGAATCAACATATTTTTCAAGCTCGGCTATGCCTTGCTCGGCAATTGCCATCTTCTTTTTGCCTTCAAATGAGAACGGCTTGGTGACAACAGCAACAGTCAGGATACCCATCTCCCTGGCAATTTCAGCAATCACCGGAATGGCTCCAGTACCAGTACCACCACCCATGCCAGCAGTCAAAAACACCATATCCGCACCAGTGATCACTTCCTTGATACGCTCTTTATTTTCCATTGCCGCTTGTTTTCCGACTTCTGGATTGGTGCCTGCACCTAAACCTTTTGTTAACTCAACGCCTAATTGAATGATAGTGTTAGTGTTCAACTTCCTCAGAGCCTGTGCATCGGTGTTTGCACAGATGAACTCAACACCTTCAATATGGCAGTCAACCATATGATTGACTGCATTACCGCCGCCGCCACCCACACCGATGACTTTGATAACTGCATTATCATTTGACATATCTAATAATTCATATTTCATTATCGCTACCTCTAGTAAGACTTGTTATTAATTAAAAATTACCCTGAAACCAACTTTTTACTTTTGCAAAAAAACCTAAATCCTCTGTATCAACACTCCTGATACCACCCTGGTGTTCTTTACCGTACATTAACAACCCGACTCCAGTGGAGTGAATTGGGTTTTTTACCACTTCTGTCAACCCGCTGACATTTTGTGGTACGCCCATACGTACTGGCATATGGAAAATTTCTTCCGCCAATTCAATCAACCCCATCACTTTCGAACTACCGCCTGTCAATACTATGCCGGCAGCAATCAATTCTTCATAACCGCTGCGCCTTAATTCTGATTGCACAAGCAGCATTAATTCTTCATACCGAGGTTCGATAATCTCGGCCAAGTTTTGTGTGGAAATTTTGCGGGGTGGACGATCACCAATGCTAGGCACTTCAATGACTCCATCGACACTAGCTAATTGGGTTAGCGCACAAGCATAAGTGCGTTTGATTTCCTCGGCATTGACGGTGGGTGTCCGCAAAGCCACGGCAATGTCGTTAGTCACTTGGTCACCCGCTATAGGAATAACGGCGGTATGCTTAATCGCGCCCTCGACGAAAATTGCGATGTCCGTCGTGCCGCCACCGATGTCAATCAAACAAACGCCCAGATCTTTCTCATCCTCGGTCAATACCGAATTACAGGATGCTAATTGCTCCAGCACGATGTCTTCAACTTCCAACCCACAACGTCGGATACATTTGATGATGTTTTGCGACGCACTGACACTCCCAGTCACCATGTGTACCCTGGCTTCCAAGCGGATACCCGACATGCCGATAGGTTCTTTGATGCCGTCCTGTAAATCGATAATAAATTCCTGCGGCAGGATGTGCAGGATCTTCTGGTCTGCTGGAACGGCTACTGCCCGTGCGGAATCAATCACCCGATCAATGTCGTATTGGGTGACTTCCTTATCTTTGATCGCAACTACACCATGAGAATTGAGGCTACGGATATGGCTACCGGCTATGCCTGCAAACACAGATTTAATCTGGCATCCTGCCATTAATTCAGCCTCCTCAATGGCACGCTGTATGGATTGCACAGTCGATTCCAGGTTGACCACCACACCTTTTTTCAAGCCACGGGAGGCCGTTGAACCTATCCCAATGACTTCCAGATTACCGTCGCTAGACAATTCGCCCACAATAGCCGCGACTTTTGAAGTACCTATATCTAGCCCGACTATCAAATTACGTTCTGTTTTCTTCGCCATATTATTTGCTCTTTGTCGTCTTCATATTGACAATCATTTTTATTCTTGCATTTTGGGTTTTCCCCAGTCTATCGGTTCAATATCAGGCTTCCATGACACTGCATAACCATTCGGATAGCGCAAATCAACTACCTGCATAGCGTCGATCTTTTCTTGACCTAAAACGGGGAAGGTATCCAAAAACCGCTGTAATTTTTTTAACTGCCCAGTGCGCCCTAACAGTATTTCCAAACCTGTCTTTAATTTGATTTTCCATGCTTCCCGATCATTGACGTTAAATTCCGCCAATTCCAAGGCTTGATCTTCCAATGCTATCTTCACGCCTTTCATAATCTCTAAGGTCTTGGCTTCCTGTTGTTTCGGGCCTTCCACCAATAACAAGGATTGAAACTGACTTACATTATTCGGCGTAAACAATTCGCCATACTCAGTCAACAAGCCATTTTGTCCCCAACGTACATAAGCCTTACGCTCATTAACTCTTATATCAATGGTATCCGGCCAAACCCGTTCAACGGCTGCGCTTTTTACCCAAGGTAACTTTGCAACAGTCGCATGAATAAGCTGCATATCCGCATCGAAAATACTGGTCGTCACCATGGGCATCAATGCCACTTTTATTTCATCCTTGCTAAGGTACTGAAAAACACCTTCGGTTCTCACGTACCGTATTGGCAAAGATTCCGTGACCTTGTTGCTAACAACTTGCTGCCGCAATCCCCAAACCGCCAATGCCAAAAGCATTAAGATCAGCAATGTTTTTACAACTTGCATAGTTAATTTACCGACAACTGGTTTCCAGTATTCGCCAAACCAACTCATCAAATCCAATACCCGCTTGTTTAGCCGCCATCGGCACCAAACTGTGGTCAGTCATACCCGGCACAGTGTTAATCTCAATCAATTGGGGTTGCCCAGATTCGTCAATAAACACATCCACCCTCGCCCATCCCTTAACGCCAATCACCTCACCCGCTTTGACTGCCAACTGCTGTAGCGCTTGTTCTTGATCGTCACTTAATCCACAAGGGCAATGGTATTGTGTTGTGGTGGCATTGTATTTGGCCTCGTAATCATAAAAGGCATTTGGTGTTTCCAGGCGAATAACCGGTAGGGCTTCGCCATTCAGCAACCCAACGGTATATTCCTTGCCCACTACCCAGGATTCTGCATAAACGTCACACAAAAATTCGGAAGCTATCTGTAATGCTTTAGCCAGCTCATCCCTGTTGTGAGCTTTACTCATACCAATGCTGGAACCTTCTTGGGCAGGTTTGACGATGACCGGAAAACCTAACCTTTCGATACACGCATCAAGGTCATCGGCACTTTTCAGCAAATACCATTTAGGTGTCGCCAAGCCGTAACCCAACCAGCACAATTTGGTACGCAACTTATCCATACTTAAGGCTGAAGCCATTACGCCACTGCCGGTATAGGGAAGCCCCATTACCTCAAGCACAGCTTGCAACACGCCATCTTCGCCGCCACGTCCGTGGATTATGTTGAACACCCGATCAATCTGCTGTCCTGCGAGCGCATCAATAGGACTGCTGGTAACGTCAATTGCAATAGCGTCTACACCCTTATTTTTTAAGGCTTCAAAGACTGCCGCACCACTTTTCAACGAAACCTTCCGTTCCGCAGCAGAGCCGCCCATCAATACCGCAACACGCCCAAATTCTTCCGGTTTTTTAATCACTTATTGCCTCGCCTATCATACAAACCTCTGTTTGCAACTCCACGCCATGAATGTATTGCACTTTTCTTTTCACGTACTTAATCAGATTTTCAATATCGGTTGCTGTCGCATTGCCCGTGTTAACAATAAAATTTGCATGTTTTTCTGATACACACGCACCACCGATGCTGTAGCCTTTCAATTTTGTCGCTTCGATTAATCGGGCTGCAAAATCACCTTCTGGATTTTTGAAAACTGATCCGCAACTCGGTTGGTTGGTGGGTTGGGTTTTTGCCCGTGTCTCCAATAAGCCTTTAATTTTCTGGATGCTGGCTGCAGAATCCCCAGTCTCAAGCACCAAATTTGCCGACAAGAACCATTCGTTATTTGCGCTTTTTACAGAGCGGTAACTAACCGAAAACTCTTTGGGATCCCTTAAAGTGACATCACCCGTAACATTCAGCATTTCCACATTTTTTACGATGCGCCAAGTTTCTCCACCAAATGCCCCCGCATTCATCTTCAATGCGCCGCCCATTGTTCCTGGAATACCCGCCAAAAACTCAGCATCAACCAAGCCGTTTTCCGCGCAAAACCGAGCTACATGGGCGCAAGGAACGCCAGCTTCAACATAGACAGATCCGTCATCGTTTATCCGCATGTCTTTTAAACGTCCTTTGGTATTAATGACAGTGCCACGTATACCGCCATCCCTTACCAATAGGTTGCTGCCTAAACCCATCCAGAATACCGGCTCGTCTTTCGGTAAACTCTTTATAAACTCACATAAATCTTGTTTATCGAAAGGTATATAAAGTTGGTCTGCCGCCCCGCCTACCCGCCAACTTGTGTATTTGGCAAGCGGTTCATTGCATAGCAAGCGTCCTTTAAGTTCGGTCATTGCCGACTGCCGAAAGTAGATAATTCTTTTGCCAACAGTTCAGGCAACTGTGCAGCAATTTGCCCCACATTACCCGCACCCATCGTTAAGATCACATCATCCATTTTGACTATCCCAGCCAGAATGGATGCCAATTCTTTCTGATCTTCGACGAAGACCGGATCAACCTTGCCCCGTGTCCGTATTGCACGGCTTAATGCCCTACCATCTGCGCCTGGAATGACGGTTTCCCCCGCTGAATAAACATCCATCAGGACAAGGACATCCACA
Source organism: Methyloglobulus sp. (assembly GCA_013140405.1). Taxonomy (GTDB): domain Bacteria; phylum Pseudomonadota; class Gammaproteobacteria; order Methylococcales; family Methylomonadaceae; genus Methyloglobulus. The sequence goes on from JABFSV010000516.1 coordinate 17,344, forward strand.
GTGGAAAGCACGTGTACAAAATCTTCAAATAAATCACGGGTTCGGGTATAACGGTGCGGTTGAAAAATGACTATCGCACGCCTATCTGGCCAAGCCTGACGCAATGCTTCCAACGTTGCCGCAAGCTCACGGGGATGATGTCCGTAGTCATCAACAAAGGTCAGTTTGCCGTTATGCAACGGCAAGTCACCATTAAGTTGAAAACGTCTACCCACGCCCCTGAAAGCAGCCAAACTCTTGATGATTGCTTCGTCAGCAACCTCCAGGTTGGTTGCTACGGCAATAGCCGCAAGCGCATTGAGCATGTTGTGCCAGCCAGGCATATTCAATGTGACTTGCAATTTAGTTTGCTTCCCCTTTCGCACCACATCAAATGAGGTGTGCATTCCTGTTTGCTTTACATTTTCCGCACGTACGTCAGCATCTTGATGGACACCGTAGGTAGTCACTGGTTTGGATATATTGGGCAATACTTCCCTAACACCTTCATCATCAACACACATGACCGCTAGGCCATAAAAAGGCAAATGATGGAGAAACTCTATAAAGGTATCTTTTAAACGTTGGTAATTATTCTGGTAAGTCGCCATGTGGTCTTGGTCGATGTTGGTGACTATCGCCATCATCGGTTGCAAATACAGGAATGAAGCATCACTCTCGTCCGCCTCTGCAACTAGATAATTTCCCAAACCCAATTTGGCATTCACGCCTGCACTATTTAACCGACCACCGATGACGTAAGTGGGATCTAGCCCGCCTTCGGCAAGCATGGAAACGGTCAAACTCGTTGTTGTCGTTTTGCCGTGCGTCCCCGCAACGGCAATACCAAACCTGAACCGCATTAATTCCGCCAGCATTTCAGCGCGGGGAATGACGGGTATCCTGTTCAAATAGGCTTCGTCCACCTCATCATTACTGCGGTCGATAGCACTTGAAACCACCACTACATCGGCTTGTTTTATGTTTTCCCGTTTATGGCCGATTTCGATTACCACACCCAATTCAGCCAGCCTTTGGGTGGCAGCGCTTTCTTTAATGTCAGAGCCTGATACTTTGTAGCCCAAATTAAACAAAACTTCAGCTATGCCGCACATGCCCGTGCCACCAATACCAACAAAATGTATCCTGTTGATATTGCCAAACACCCGATTTGGCTCTAGTAAGGTAGAAGCGATCATTTATTGGCCTCACTGATACAAAACTCTGCTACGGTCTGTGTAGCATCCATCCGCGCACATTTCTTTGCTGCTTTAGCCATGCCTTCAAGTTGCTGTTGAGCTTTTTTTATTTGTTCGATCAAATTCTTTGCATCCAATTCTTTTTGTGGCAATATCAATCCAGCACCTGCATCGGACAAATATCGTGCATTCGCCATCTGGTGGTCATCTATTGCATTGGGAAGCGGCACTAAAATGGCTGGCAAGCCCATTGCTGCCACTTCACTCACCGTCATTGCCCCAGCGCGGCAGATGATAATGTCCGCCCATTGATAGGCTGAAACCATATCTTGTATAAAAGCCGTTGCTTCCGCTTTCACACCTAATTCTTGATAATGTTTGGCAACCTGTTCTTGCATGACAATGCCTGTTTGATGTCTAACTTCTATTTCTTGCAGTTTTGACAACGCATCAGGGATGATTTCATTCAAAACTTGTGCGCCTTGGCTGCCACCAATAATTAATAACCGCAAGCTGTGCAGGCCAACCTTAGCTTTTGCTTCCTGCAAATTTTGAAACTGCCTACGTAGCGGATTACCTGTGCATTTGGCATTGACTTCCTTTTTAAAACTATTAGGAAATGCTTCTAAAACCTGATTAGCAATTTTTGCCAGCAGCCTATTCGTTGTGCCAGGAATTCGATTCTGCTCGTGGATAACCAACGGGATGCCTAATAATTTCGCCACTAACCCGCCAGGCCCCGCAACAAAACCACCCATGCCTAGCACAACATCAGGCTTGCGTCGGCGTAGAATTACAAACGCCTGTCCACAAGCCTGTATCAATTTATAGCCTGATGCCA
>JABFSV010000525.1 GCA_013140405.1 Methyloglobulus sp.
TGCTGTTGTATGGCAACGATGATGACATGGTGAAACCGATCAATATTGAAAGTTTAAACCGTACGGTAAAACAAAAAGGTGGTTGCGTAAAATCCCACCGTTATGATGGTTTGGATCACACCGATTTGTTGGGCGCACTGTCAATCCCCCTGCAAGCGCAACAACCTGTAATGAATAATCTTGTTGATTTTGTTAATTATTATTCAGAAGGCAACGAACCCTGTCAGCATTAAGGGCAATTGCAGATAAACTGCAACATACACTACTTCCGCTATGATTTTTGTACAGCAACAGGACTCCACATCAAAATGCGGGGGTTACTCGTCTAATGCCAACTTCCGTTCCTAGTTAAGGAAACTCTGAATAAGTTGATTCCATTCATGGTTCGACAAGCTCACCACGAACGGAATCAACACTTTACCGTTCGTCCTGAGCTTGTCGAAGGACTTGTTCAGTGTCTCCTAAAACCAATATTTTGGCCTTCAGGTAACGTATTGCAAATACGGCATAGACATTCCAGCCCCCAATTCCTGACATAGTGGTCAACACTTCCACAAACAGCCCTTTTACCGAGCGTTAACATTTACTGACGTAATAGAAAGTTTTTTCAATAATATTCAATAAATTAGAAACCATTGTACAAGTTAGTTATATCTGCTTATTTTTTGAGAAAGATTGTGAATTTGCTCGCACAATTAGTTGCTTAGTTAATGTAGTTTTTGGTTACCGTACTAAAATAAACACGGCTTCCAGGGATGGGTGTGAATATTTAGCCAAAATAACTCGATGCAGCCCATAAATATCAATTTTAAACAACTCAATAGCTATAGAACGATGAAATACAGTTCAACGAATTGTCGGCATTTTAGCGTAGCCATCCTTATTTCAACGATATGCCTGAATGTATCGGTCTCGCACTCGGAAGAACAAGCAGACTTGACCGACCTTCCTATCGAAAACCTGCTGAATATGGAGGTTTTCAGTGCCTCCAAATTTACCCAGAAAAAATCCGATGCCCCGACTGCAGTGACTGTGATTACATCGCAAAACATTAAGGATTACGGTTATCGTACGGTTGCCGACATTGTCCAAAGCGTGCGCGGCGTTTATGTCGATAATGACCGCAACTACAGCACTGCCGGTACGCGCGGCTTTAACATTCCAGGTGATGTGAATAATCGGGTTTTGGTGCTGCTGGATGGTTATCGCCTCAATGATGCCACCTATGACCAAGGGCCTTTAGGTACGGAATTTCCTGTCGATGTGGATTTGATTGAGCGAGTGGAATATTTGCCTGGGGCAGGTTCAGCGATATATGGCAATAATGCTTTTTTTGGCGTGATTAATATCATCACCAAATCCGGCAAGGATTTCAAAGGCAAAGGCGTGGAAGTATCAGGGCGCGTTGCCAGTTACGGCACTGACCAGGAACGAGTCAGCTATGGCAAGCATTTCGACAATGGCCTGGAAATGCTGGTTTCCGCCACCCGTCACGACAGCAAAGGCGAAAATAGGCTGTTTTTCCCCGAACTTAATGCGCCGGAAACCAATAATGGAAGCACTAGCCATGGAAGTTTTGACAACGCCGAACGTTTGTTTGGTAAGTTTTCCTGGCAGCACCTAACCTTTGAGGCCGCTTACTCAAAGCGTAACAAAGGACTTCCTGCTGGTAATTATCAAGCTGTATTTAACGATCCCCGCAACCAAAATGGCGATCAGCATGTCTTTTTTAACCTAACGTACAACAATCAGGTCGCCGATAACCTGGAGTTGTATGCTCGCGCTTATCATGGCCGATATGATTATCCTGGCACTTGGGTTTACGATGATCCGCCTGTTACCGTTTACAAAGAATTGGGTCTTGGCCGCTGGTGGGGTACGGAGGTACGCTTCACCAGCACACATATTGACGGACACAAACTGATGCTAGGCGGCGAGTTTCAGGATAACTATCATTTATCGGATGATTTTGTACCTGTTAATCCGCCTAATCCCACTAACACTGCCGGCTTCAAGCACTCAAATGATCGTTATGGCATTTATTTACAGGATGAGTGGTCGCTTTTAGACAATCTTATCGTGAATGCTGGCGTTCGCTACGATAGCCTAAGCTATGCCGGTGATGCCATCAACCCGCGATTAGCCTTGATATACAAGCCTTGGGACAACACTTCTTTTAAATTTTTGTACGGCACATCTTTTAGGGCACCTAACGCAAATGAACTTTACTATACCGACCCCACTGCCGTAGGCAATCCCAATCTCAAGCCTGAGCGTATCAAAACCTATGAGGGCATTATTGAATACCAACCTGACCGTACCTTACGATTAACGACAGTGGGTTTCCATTATGAAATAGACAATCTCATACAACTCAAAGAGATTCCTAGCCTAATTCCGGGGGGAGATCCGAAAAACCAATATATCAATGTTGGTGTCAATAAGGCCTGGGGAGCCGAATTTGAAGTTGAAAAGCTATGGGATTACGGCTCCCGGCTTCGCGCCAGCTATACATGGGTAAATGCCTACGATGACAGCAATAACCAACAGTTGGTCAATTCTCCCAGCAACCTCTTTAAGTTGAATTTTTCAACCCCATTGTTTGACCGCTGGCTACGTGCAGGGGTTGAAGCACAATATACCAGCAGCCGTAAAGACCTAGGTGGCAAGCAAACTGCGGGTTATCCCCTGTTCAACCTGACCTTGACCAGTGGCGACAAACTCTTTACTGGCCCGCTTAAAGGCTTGGAAATTTCCGGCAGCGTTTATAATCTTTTGGATAGTCATTATGCCAGCGTAGCCAGCGACGAATTTGTCCAGCGTTCTATCCCGCAAAATGGCCGAAATTTCCGCTTAGTGCTTTCTTACCGATTTTAAAAGGTGAGAACGCTTGCTTTACTCGGTGAGGACAGCCTTGGCGAATTGCCCTCGGACAATGGTTAAACGACCGTTGTCGCGCAAAAAATGCTGGCAAGTGCCGCTTATGACGGCTGCGCTGACCTTTTATGGCGGCTGGATACCTGCGTTTGCAGACGCTGTGCAGGAATATACCGCCAAGTCGGTATTGGCGTTAAATTTGGCCCGTTATAGCGAATGGCCGCCCGAAGTATTCAAGGATAACGGTTCCTCGATCAACCTGTGCGTGTTAGGCGATGATGTTGTCCAGCAGGCATTCGCTTTGATTGACAACAAGCAAATCGGCGACAAAACCTTATCAGTCCGGGATATAAAAGATGACAAGCACTTGGAACACTGCCAATTACTTTATGTCAGTGAGGATGTCGCTGATTCAAGCCGATGGTTTGAAGAAAGCCAAAAGCAGCATATTTTAACTATCGGTGAAGCCGAAGGCTTCCTCGCTAAGGGTGGCATGGTTTATTTGGAACTGACTGATGCCAGAATAAATTTACATGTTAATGTCAATGCAACCCAAAAAGCTGGGCTGCAAATAAGTGCCAGAGTTTTAAAGCTCGCCACTATTTTCAATCCGTAATCGCCTTAATTTCAAACCTATTAGGTCGTCTTAGGGATCTCTGAACTCGCGCTAGTTCCCAATCTGTTGATTGGGAACCGACAAGGCAAGCTCCAGCTTGCAAAACAACATTCCCAAGCAGAGCTTGGGAACGAGCGAACCCCTTTGGTTTTTCGACTTAATGTTTATAGTTTCTCCAAGAGACCAACACAGATTTTAACTTAATTCGACTGACTATAATGAGTTTCTCAAACTCAATATTAATAGGTACGCCTCCGTCCGCAGCTAATGTTAGCTCTACTTCATTTTGTGAATAAGCGTAATTAGCATCGTAACGTAGCCTTACTTGTTGTTTGTCTTTACCAATTAAAGTTGCCTCTATACTACCCACCGGAAATTCTGATTTAATTCTTCTTTCTAATTCAGACCTACCTGCTTGCCTTGGTTCTATCATTGAAGAAATATTAATTTCAATTCTAGCTCCTGTTGTTATCGCCGTTAATGGCTGCTTTAGCTTGAACTCTGCCACCCCAAATATATCAATCGGTTCGGGCGTGAGTAACATAACCTTTGAGAACAGCAATATTCGGAAAAATGTCATCATGAGTTTACCTAACGTGCTAGTTCCCAATCTACAGATTGGGAATCGACAAAGCAAGCTCCAGCTTGCAAAACAACATTCCCAAGCAGAGCTTGGGAATGAGCGAAATACACATGACCCAAAAGCATGAAGCCGACAAGCCCATCAAAAAATACAGACTAACCCACCACCAAAATAATGTTAGCTATCATTTTTTATAGTCATAAAAAACATCAGATTACCTTAATTTCAAGGCTATTCCGTTAACGCAACACGCTTAATTCACGCTATTTTTTGTGATACCCAAAGCTGTGGCTATATGAGCCAATTCCGCTACGGTTGACGCATTGAATTTGCTTTTAATTTGGGTGCCGTAGTTGGCAACTGTTTTATAACCCAAACACAATTCATCCGCGATTTTGTGTGTGGTCAAGCCTTTTGCCAGTAAGCAGAATACATCGAATTCTTTAGGCGTCAGGGTATTGACAATGTCTTTGTAATCGACATCTTCAGGTTTATGCGTGGGGTAGGTTTTTTCTAAACTCGGCTCAATGTACATGCCGCCAGCCGCTATGTCCTGGATAGCATCCACTAGAATTTCAGGTGCGCTATTTTTGGTAATGTAGCCTTTTGC
>JABFSV010000278.1 GCA_013140405.1 Methyloglobulus sp.
CTTCTGTGCCAAGTTCCACGATAGCATTTTCGAAATGTGATTCCAGTGCATGGGCATCAAAAGCCAATACTGCCGCATAACATTTTTGGATGTAATCTTCAGCAATGTGTAGTCTGCTGCCGTTCACTGGCAAGGATTTCTCAATTACTTGAGTTATGGAGTCACTTTCCTTCTTTAACAAAGACTTCAGGTCGTCTAAAGAAAGCTGCGCTATTTGACTGATACTATGCCCGTTATTGGTCGCTTGGTTGAGCAGCTTAAGCCGTGCTATATCCAAATCGGTATAGACGCGATGTCCACCTTCGGTACGAGATGGCTTTACTGCTTGGTATCGGCGCTCCCAGGCTCTTACCAAATCTGATTTAACACCTGATCTTTTTGATACCGTGCTAATTAAATATTGTGCTGAATTATCCATAGTTTAGACATTGGTCGTATGTTAAGCACAAAGGCCTTAAGTCCAAATTTTACCATGAGTTATACAACACATGGACAAATGTACTAATTTTTTATTTCATAATCGTTCTCAGTTAGTATAAGGCCATTTATAAGGCTGTCAAATTAGAAATCCGCCTGTTTAGGCAGTTGAAAGGTTGGTTTTGTCAAAGTTATTGGTACGACAATAATTTGACAGCACACCAGCTCACTTGTCCTGATGAAGTAACTCCGAATAACCTTTTTTGTAATTGGGATAAAGAAATTGGTAGCCAAGTTTTTTAAGTCGGTCATTACGGCAACGCTTGTTCATGTCGCAACCATCTTCTGCAATTTTAGCAATCGGAGGTTTGCAGCGCATCTGTCCTGCCATCCAGGTCATGACTTCCCATAAAGGCGCAGGATCATCATCGCTGGCTAAATAACACTGATCAAGGCTAACGCCAATTATATGTTTTTCAAGCAAGAAAACCAGTACGCCTATGCAATCACGTTGATGGATCCGATTGGTATAGTAAGGAGGGTTTTGCTGAATTGATGGCGTTTGCTTTGCCATCCTAAGCAAATACTCCCGCCCTGGGCCGTAGATGCCTGAGAAGCGCACGATGATATTGGCAGGGTTTATCGCCATCAACTTACGTTCAGCATTGACGATTTTGAGGCTGGTGCTTTTGCTGGGTGTGGTGGCAGAATCTTCATCAACCCATTCTCCCTGGCTTTGACCATAAACGCTGGTTGAAGACACAAATATCCAAGGCGCTTGTGAACCGGTTTGTGCAAACTTGTTGATTAACAAATCGATGCCAGTTTCATAGATGTCACGGTAGCTGTTTTCATTACGGCTATCGGCGGAAACAATAAAGAAAACGTATTCAAAATCAGTGGCTAATGCTTCCAGGTCTGTGGGCGATGTAATGTCTGCACGAATAAATTTAAAGTTTTCATTGCCCACAGGCGGTGGGTTGCGTTTTAGCCCTGTCACATCATGACCATTCTCAGCCAAGGTTTTGGCGAGTTCATAACCTATCGAACCGCAACCGACAATGAGGATTTTTGCCATGTTATAACTCGTTGATTAGCCGTAATTCTTGAGGATAGGGCGACATATAGTAAGATTCTTCTATGTAAGGGTCAGGATTTTTCCTGAAATGGTGTTTTAGCAAGGTTAGTGGCACGATAAGTGGTATTTCCCCTTGTCTGTAACGTTCGATCAATTCGCAAAGTTCGGCCTTATTGTCAGCATCCAGCTCTTTTTTCAAATAACCTTGGATATGTTGCAGTACATTGACGTGGTTTTTTCGGCTTGCCACTTTTTTCAGTGCCTTCATCAACTGTGAAATATACGTATTTGCGACTTCTTCTAAGTTCGTTTTACTCACGCTTGCCAGTAGTTGACCCAATTCGACGTAGTTGTCGTGGCTCATGATAATCAGTTTGTGACGGGCATGGAATCGGGTCAGACGGCTGGCGGTCAAGCCTTCTGCCAACAGCTGTTTCCACCGGTGCAACACATAAACACGTTGGATAAAATTTTCCCGTAGCCTGGGATCGCCCAGCCGGCCTTCTTCCTCAACTGGCAATAACGGATTGTTACGCATCATTTCATTGGCGTAAATGCCCGTACCGATTTTTTGGGGTTGACCATTTGTATAAACCTTGACCCGTTCCATGCCGCAACTGGGTGAATCCTTTTTCAGGATATAACCACATAAATCGTCATGCGCCGCTTTTTGCTGATGGGCGTAGTCACGCAATTGCGCTGTGACATCGACATCGGGATTTTTTACGCCTAAACAGCTAATTTCACCATTAATCTTGACCAGTTGGATGGTGGGTCTCGGCGTACCCATGCCTATGGCAACTTCTGGGCAAAAAGGTTTAAAATCAAAGTATTCCGCTAATGTTCCGGCAATATATGAATCAAGTTTGTGACCGCCATCGTAACGCACGGCTTGCCCGAGTAGACAACTGCTGATACCAACTGGAATTTTATTCATGGATTTTTATTGATAAGTTAGCGGAAGAATCTATCACCGAATTCATAAAAGACAAGAGGAGTGACAAGTTGTTGTCCTTAAATGGATGGCTATTGACCTTATTGAGACTTATGGCAAATTGGTGTTTTATTTGATGTTATGCAACAATTTAACGGATGATACTACAATAAAGTAGCATGTAACATTGTCCATATTGTTCGGATGAGCCACTACAAAAAATCAATTTATTGGGTTATTGTGGAATCAATTGGAAGCCAGTCACTTTTTTCCAGAAAATCATCGTTTTTCAACCGAAACCGTCACCCGTTAAGACGCTATTTATGAAATCTATATTCATCTTTTTTATTATTATGACCCTTAGTATGACAACCCACGCCGACACATCTGCCAAAAAGAAGTTGCCGCCATGCCAAGATACTCCGAATTGTGTATCCAGTCAGGCGACAAGTAAGTCGCATTACATTGCGCCATTCAAAGTTTCCGGAGACCCATTACTTGCCTGGAAAGAGTTAAGAAAAGCCATCATGACACATGTCCGCATGGTCATTACCCACGAGACGGAGACTACGCTGCATGCCGAAGCAACCAGTTTGGTATTGAGCTTTGTCGATGACATAGATGCCATCCTCGATGCAGAGGCGGGGTTGATCCATATTCGTTCGGCATCGCGCCTGGGACACAGCGATTTTGGGGTTAACCGCAAGCGCATAGAAAAGTTCAGGACGCAATTAAGGAAGTTGCATGTTTTAGGATAGCTGATTTGGGGCTGTGAAAGATTGCTTAAAATAAATCCAAATGAGCCGTTATGCCACTTCATTATTCATATTCCGCCGTGACCTGCGTATTCACGATAATTCCGCGCTGAATCAAGCGATTGATTCCTCAACCCGTGTTCTGCCCTGTTTTATCTTTGATCCCAGGCAGATCAACAAGCATCCTTATCAAAGCCGACCTGCCTTGCAGTTTATGCGGCAATCCTTGGTTGAACTCCAACGAGAGTTTCAAACCATAAGTACAGGGCTTGCGCTGTTTCATGAACTGCCTGTTGAGGCAGTAAAACGGGTGTTTCAGCAACATCGTATCCAGGCCGTGTTTGTTAACCGCGATTACACCCCATTCAGCCGGATTCGTGATGCCGAGTTGGTTCAAGTTTGCCAGGATTTAAGCATCGATTTTCACATTGTGCCTGATTATTTGTTGGTTGAGCCGGAACAAGCGGTTAAAAATAATGGTGATCCTTACAAGGTATTCACAGCCTTCTACAATAATGCCCGTCAATTGCCTGTTGCGTTGCCCAGTGCTTTGGAGCAGCCAAACTTTGTCAAGATTGACGAAAAATCAATTATTGAGCCACCAGTTTTTCCGCAAGTAGAAAACGGTGTGAATTGCTATCCTAGCGGTCGCAGCCAAGCTCTCTCCATACTCGATGGTTTGGATAGGCAAACAGCTTACCAAGTCCAGCGAGATTACCCTGCGCTGGATGCAACCAGCAAGTTGTCGGCGCATTTAAAATTTGGAACATGTTCAGTCAGGGAAGCCTATTATGCGATTGTCCAACAATTAGGAACTGAGCATCCTTTGTTGCGGCAATTGTACTGGCGTGATTTTTTTACGCATATTGCTTTCCATTATCCACATGTTTTCGGAAAGGCTTTCCACAGCCGTTACGACAATCTCGCCTGGGATAATAATCGCGACTATTTTCAACGCTGGGCTGACGGCAATACGGGGTTTCCGATTGTTGATGCAGGGATGCGGGAGTTGAATGCGACTGGTTTTATGCATAATCGGGTACGCATGATTGTGGCTTCATTCCTGACCAAAGACTTGCATATCAGTTGGCGTTGGGGTGAGCGTTATTTTGCCCAGCATCTGGTCGATTATGATCCCGCCGTCAATAACGGCAACTGGCAGTGGGCGGCTTCTACAGGTTGCGATGCCCAGCCTTATTTCAGGATTTTTAATCCCTGGTTACAGCAGCAGAAATTCGACCCAGATTGCCACTATATCTACCGTTGGATACCTGAGCTGAATGGGGTTTCGGCAAAAAGCATCCATAACTGGCATAGCAAGCATTCAGGTGCAATCTATCCGGCACCCATGGTCGATCATGCCCGCGAAAGCCAAATGGCAAAAGAGAGATACAAAAACTTGGCATGAGGTGAGTACAGTAAATATTGTTCATGTATTGTACATATATAGCTTGACACATTGCCTTCCGAGAGGTAAGTTAAT
>JABFSV010000217.1 GCA_013140405.1 Methyloglobulus sp.
AAGGTGAGATAAGTTCCGCTACCTTCGATGTCGTGAGTTTGGCCTTCCGCCTTAATATCAATTTCACTGCGAAAAAGAATTTCCAGCCCTTCAATCAATTCATCGTAACGCAAGGCATGGCCTTGGTCTTCAAGATGTCGGCGCAATTGGTAAAGTGAAAAACGGCAACCGGATCGTAAATCAGGTTTATCAAAGAATCCGGCTTGCTGTTCAATTGCGATTTTACGTAGAGCATGTTCAATCAGTTCTTCCCGCGCACTTGGATAGAACTCTATCGTTTCTCCTGTTTCCTTGCTGTCTTTTGCGTAGAGTTTCAGCCGTGCCGGACGTATCTCGGCTACAAAGGGGATTTGCTCATATTTGAAATTTAATGTGCTAATAGGCAGAAAACCGCCATTAATCCGCAATTGTTCTTGCTTGCGGCGGGTAATGGAAAAGCGCGGAGTGTTGTCCCAAAGGTCAACCGCATTGGAAAGACCACCATTGTCACCGAGAAATTCCTGAAACAGGCTGAGTTGTCGATTGCTGAAAGCATCGTCAGGGATCGGCTTAACGGTTCTCCGGCGGGGCTTTTTTGGGGTTGTGTTGGTTGTTCCCTCCCCTTCCCTGCTCATGCGACCGCCGCATCTTGATGTTCCGTTGGATGCTTGACGTTCATCGTGTAGCACGCAGTCATAATGTCAAAAGCACGACGGGCGGCGTTCCGCACGGGGGTTGATGGTGAGTCGAGTGATGCGGACAGTAATTCAGCAGCGGAATTGACAAAGAAAATCGGTGCGGTGATAACTCGTAACGGAAAAGCCTTTTCTAGCCCGTCTATAAAATACTGCGCGGATTGCATAGCCATACGATTTGTTGGCCACGCGGAAGGCCATGCTACGGCTTGCGGCAAGGCTTGCATATCGAGTGCGAGCGCGTCTAAATCCTCTTCCGAGGGACGAAACGGCAAAATGCACAAATCCGCTTGTTCGGTAAGTTTTGCATCAAGAGCGGGGCGGTTGCCGCCGCCGTCAACAATCAGCCAGCCATTTTGAGTGCTGTGGCTTGCGGTGATAATCTGTGCGAGCTTCTGCGGTTCACGTCCATCTAAAACCGCGTAAGGACGGCCTTCTGACTTAATTTGACGGTGCGGGTCGGTCAAGACGTAGGCTGCGGGTTCACCGCGCAAGATCGCACCGAGGCATAGCAAATGGGCGGTTGTTGTCTTGGTCGTTCCTCCCTTCTGTCCCCCAAGATAGACAAATTTGCTCATTGGACGCTCTCCAGCTTTTCAATGATGATTTGCTGCACGGATACACCGCGCCCCGTTTCCTTTGTGCGCTTAACGGCGACATTATCAAAGCGTTCATACAGCGAGGCTGGCAAGCGAAGAAAGACTGGAATTGCCTCAACCTTCTTTTTTTTCGGCTTCTTTAGTTCTTCCTTTGGCGCGGCAACCGATTCCTGGGCCGACGCGGGTTGAGCCACTTTCTGCAAAGGTGTGGAAACGGCAGTTGTTAATTGTTTGGCGAGTTCGTCAACATCGTGACGTTTTTTCATAGCGTAATCTCCTGATAGCTTGAAAACATAATAACATGATATTATGATAGCAAGACAACTAAATATTACAATATCTAAAATTCATAATATTACGCTATCAGTATATTATGCTTTAGAAATATTATGCTATCATGGTAGCATAATATATGTTTTGTTTACCCCAATAGGGAACCATTTAGTTAAAGTTGGCTTGAGTGATTTTTACGTGTTAGTTGTTGACTGCCCTGCTTATTTTGCATAAGATTCGACATAACAACTGACCCTTCGTTCGGTGTGGCTAGACCACCTTAGCTTTGGGGGAAAAGGCCGACCTTGAGTCGGTTTTTTCATTTCTGGGGAACAAAAATTGGCTATTTATGCCTTGTAGTGACCGCCGTCAGAGATGCAGGGCTTCATCTGGATAAGTTGCCTGGGGAATTTTCAGAGTTTTAGCCTCCTCAATACGCATTTCAACGTGCAAGCCAGCCGCTGAAACCATATTGATAAGGGCATCGAGTCCGAACAGGTTGATTTTGCCGCGCATAAGGTCAGAAATACGGGGCTGTGTGACGCCGAAGAGTTTGGCTGCCTGTGCCTGGCTTAAATTGTTATTGGTGATACGCTCTTTTAATACCATCATCAATTCAGACCGTATCTTCATGTTTTCGGCTTCCTCTGACGTATTTTCGATAGCATCCCAGACACTGGCAAAGGTTTCATTGGTCATTGGCGTAACTCCTGTTCTAAATCACGTAATCGTTTCTTGGCTAGGTCAATATCTGCTTTGCTGGTCTTCTGTGTTTTCTTCTGAAAACAATGCAGGACATGGACAGAATCGACAAACTTTGTCACATAAATAAGCCGAAACGCCCCACTATCATCTCGTATTCGTATCTCACGAACCCCCTTGCCAATCGATGGCATCGGCTTCCAATCGTCCGGCTCGTGGCCTCGCTGCACTTGGTCGAGCTGAAAACCAGCCTCACGTCTTATCAGTAAGGGAAAGGCTCTTAAATCATCAAGCGCACTTCCTCGGAACGCAATAGGCTTTAAATCGGTCATCTGTAAAACATACAATATTTTGTATATTTTGGCAAGTATTTCCTTTTTGTGTCAGAAATCAAGATTTGTGGCAGGGCTTGCCGCGCTTGTGATTCCATACGCTTGGCTATGTCACAAATCAACGGAAAATGGCGACTTTACTTTTGTCTAATAAGTTGAGGTTCGCGCAATTCAACGGGGATTACCGCCTAAATTTCGCCACGTTCTTTCATGTGTTTTAATTGCGTAATCTTTGAACATTTGGCGTGTTTGCCTTTATTGCGCGGTTGCCCACACACTGGACAATCCCAAGCGTCAAGCTTCAATGCCTTTTTTGGGGCAGCTGTATCTTGTTTTTTAGGCATTGCGCTAACCGCCACAGCCATTCGATAAGCCTAATTAAGGGACTAAATGCACTTCCAGCCGCTTGCCTAGGGCATGAGCGTACTTACGTAGAGTGTCTATACTGGGCGAATGCTTGCCGGATGCCAGTGACGCTTCTAGCCTTGCCACTGCCGGTGCTTTTGTACCCATTCTCTCAGCTACTTGTGCCTGTGTTAATCCGGCCTCGCGTCGCGCGGCCAGTATCTCGTCCAGAATGGCAAACTCCTCGCGGTTCAATCGCTCATATTCGGCCATAACTTCTGGGTCTGCCAAGGCTTTTGCTTTTAATTCAGCGTGTGTCAGCATTTTTTACCTCATTCATGCGGGTTTCGGCGATCCGCCGTTCTTTCGGCGAAGTTTTCTGGGATTTCTTGACGAAACTGTGCAGTATTACGATACGGCGACCAGCCTGGGTGCAATAAAACACACGGGCAATTCCTTCCGCACCTTTCAATCTCAGCTCAAACAACCCATCGCCAAACGCCTTGGTGTGCGGCTCGCCAAGATTAGCACCGTAAATCTCCATGCGGTCGGTCAAACTGAAATAACGGGCCTGCAAGGTTTTTGGCAATGCCAAAATATCGGCTTCGACCGCTTCGTTGTAATAAGCGATGGTATAAGTCATGTTATAAAAATAACAAATATGTTAACTTATCGCAATGTTTAAATTTATTAGTGGTCTAACAAACGAAGGGTTTTTAGACAAAAAAAGAAAACCGTAAAATCAACAGCTTGTAAGTCTAACAAATTTGTCTAATAATAAGGCCATGAAATATGGCTATGCGCGGGTATCGACCGACGACCAGAAAACGGACTTGCAGGTTGCCGCGCTGAAAAAGGCGGGCTGCCGCCACACCTTCACCGACACGGCGAGCGGTATGAACAGCAAGCGGCCAGAATTGGCGCGTTGCCTTGCCTCATTGAGGGCAGGGGACACGCTCATCGTCTGGAAACTCGACCGCCTGGGGCGGTCGTTGTCGCATTTGGTCGCGGTGTTGTCAGAATTGCAGGGCAGGGGGGTTGCCTTCCGGTCGCTGACCGAAGCCATAGACACCCAAAGCGCGGCGGGGCGGTTGCTCGGCCACATGCTGGCGGCGCTGGCGGAATTCGAGCGGTCGTTGATCGTCGAGCGCACCCAGGCCGGGCTGAAGGCCGCCAAAAGGCGCGGCACGAAGCTGGGACGGCGGCCTTCGCTTTCGGACGACCAGCTTAACCATGCCCGTGGGCTGTTGGCCAAGGGCGGAAGCCCTGCGGCGGTCGCCAAGCTGCTCAACGTCTGCCGTGCGACGCTTTATAACAGTCTGAAGCGGTCATGACGACAGGCGGGATACTCCGTATCGAACTGCATGCCTGCGCCCCCGAGCGCAACCTCTGGCGGTTCTATACCATCGAGGCGGAACGGGACTTGTTCGAGGACTTGATCGTGAAATTCAATTATGGCCGGATCGGGACACGCGGACAGACCAAAGTCTATATCGTGCCGGATGCGGCGGCGGGGATCAGGCTTGTCCGTGACTGTATCAAGCGGCGGAAATCAGCCCCGAAACGGATTGGGGCGGCGTATGAAGTCCGCGCAAAATTCGACCCTGATAATTGGGCGGGCTTTTGAAGCATCCGCCTTTTCGGCCCGTATTGCTTGCGAACAAAATAATGCAACCCATAAAAGCAGCCGTTAACAATGTCCACCTTTATTGTTAGTTGAACAACCCCACCCGACCC
>JABFSV010000140.1 GCA_013140405.1 Methyloglobulus sp.
GTACAAGCTCCTGGGACATCTTGTTGAAAGAATGGGCAAGCTCAACAATCTCATCAGTTTCAGAGCAAACGGTAAATTCTTTGCCAAAGTTACCGTTAGCAATTTCGTGTGTGGCTGAAACCAGTTTCTTAATTGGCTGGGTGATACGCCGCGTTTGCCAAAGGGTCAAAAAAATGCCTAAGATGATCGTGATCGGTGCGATCATCAAGGTTTCTAAAATAAACAGTTTGGAGTTTTTATAAATGCTGCTTTGGCTGATTCCCAATTGAATGTAACCGATAACCTCTGGTTTATCGGGATTGGGATTTGATGTCGTGAAGTCTTGCTCCAAATTGTTACCGGGCATTCCAGCCCTAACATAAACAGGTGCGATGATGTTGATGTAGTGTTTGCCTTTCGGGTCAATATATTCGTTGGTTAAGGCATGGCCAAGCTTGATATCGTTGTCGGTTAGTAGAGGTAGTTTGTTTAAGTTGAACTGGTTTTTTTGGGTTATGGCTTGCCCCCATTTGTTATAAACCAGGATATATGCGATGTCTTTATTGTCTTCAAGGCTTTGTAAGGATTGCGCGATAGCTGCCTGGTTTTCCGTATATACGCCATAGACGATATCCTTGGAAAGTATATTGGCGATTTCTTCGCCATGTTCGGTAAAGTTTTTGAACGCGCTAATTTGATGTTGCCAGATGATGTAGCCGCCGATGAGGATCGCCGTCAGCATAATCAGAAAAATAGTCAGTATATTAAATTTGGAAGCGATTGATCTCATTAGGGACTATGCGTTTAATCAAATACCATTTTGGCGTTTTTAAGAAGGTCTTGTGGAATTTCCATATCCATGTGTTCAGCAATCCTAGCGTTAACAGTATAGGTGATTTTGCGGGGATGTTCAGGTGGTGTCGCCTGGACAGTTGCACCGCCCAATAATTTTTGCGCCAGGATTGCGGATTGCCGCCCTAAGTCCTCATAATCCCAGGACAGGCTATAAAAAGCGCCGGATTTGACCCAGTTGTCAGATAGCCCAACCAACGGCACTTTATTGCTGAAAGAAGCCAATAGCACCTCTTTTGCCGTGTTAACGGACATAACTGTTTCATCCGGTATGGCGAACAGTATTTCGACGTTGTTGGAAAGTTGCTCGAGAGCGTAAGGCAATTCCTTGGGCGATTCAACCGGTATAGCAACCAGCTTAAATCCGATTTGTTGGCTAAGTTGTCTGGCTTCTTGGATATTTGAAGAATTCTCAGTCGGATTAAACAAAATTGCGACCGATTTTTGGCTGGGGAAAAACTTTTTTAACCACTGAAATTGAATTCTTAACGAATAATTGAGGCTAACCCCCGTAACATTGGGCGATTGCCTGAACACATCGTCTTTAAGCACCATCGTAGCGACGATAGGAATACGGGATGTCTGAAGGCTGGCCCAACGGGTTGCATCTCCACCCAACGTATAGATTAAATCAGGTTTGATGCGCTCTATTTCCTTGGCGGATGCTGATGATTGGGCTTGTGACAGCGGCAGTTCAGTAAATGTAATTTTACCTTGTGCTGAGATTTGCGCCTTAAAACCACGGATAGCCTCTTGATAAGGCTCGTCATTCGAGTTGCTTATCACTAATATTTGCGACGTTTTTTCAGCCAGAATTGCGGTTGACCACATGCAAAAGATGAGGAGGGTGGCAATTAATCTTTTGTGTGATGAAAAGTTAAAGTCCATAAACCGAAAGCCAATTAATCCGTGTTTAAAAGTATAGGATAAAATTTGCCACTCAGCTTTGCAATTAGTAGAAATACCTAGCCCACAGTCAAGCCCTTGTTTAATATAAATTAACACGTGTATTTCTTTCGGTGATTTCGTTTTGGAGGTTGTTTTTTGCAGTAAAAGCAATAAATCAGAAGTCCATGCTTGCTTTTACCCTGAATGTTAACCGATCCTGTTGTATGCCATTTTGAAAATGATCGGCTGAAGCCGGATCAAAATACCGTTGGTTAAAGAGGTTGTACAACCCTGCCGATAACTCCAATCCTTTTACCCAATTTTGAGTAAAAACAGTGAGATTGCTGATGACGTAATCGTTAACCTTGCCAATCGGAGCGCCATTAAACTTAGGCGGGACTTTTCGGCTGCTCATGTATTGTGTTTCAAAGCCAAGAAAGACTTTGTCTTGCCAAAGTGGGGCGATCAAGTTGAGCTTAATCATGTGTTCAGGCGAATTGCTTAAGCGTTCGCCAGTTTTTTCGTTGACCGTTTCTTGCCAGGAATAGCTGATCCTTCCCTGAAAACCATTGCCCCAAGTATTTTCAATTTGCGTTTCAACGCCTATCGACTCCACATCGCCAAAATTTTGGTATTGCACGAAGCCATTAGTGTTTGGGGCTGCGGTGATATTGTCAGTAAGATTTGTATGGAAGACATTGAACTCTGCCCTAAGTTGCTGGGTAAAATAATGTTCAATAATAAATTCTAGCGTATCCAGTTTTTCGGCTTGTAAATCTGGGTTAGAAGTAATGCGGCCAATATCATTATGCAATTCAGATTGATTAGGTGCCCTGAATGCCTGTCCGTATAATAATTTGAAGGTCGTGCTTTGCCAAGGGTTATAGATTAAGCCGGCCCGTGGGTTGATGGTGCTGCCGATAATGCTGTAATAATCAAATCGCACACCAGCATTCAGGGAAAGTTCGTCAGTAATAGAATAGTCATCCTGGACAAACAACGCCCACTGAAAGGTTTTTTCATCAGAATTCAAAACCGTAATATTGGGGTTAAAAAAAGTTTGGAATTGGTTGAAATTATCCTGATATTGCCCACCTATGGTGATGTGGTGATCGTTCCACATGAGTTTGCTGGCTTCCAGCTCAAAACGCCACCAATCACTGTTAACAAGTGATGTATTATTGGTCGATCCCGTGAATATCGGATCTAAGGGTAATTGCCCCTTAAACCTGTAATTATTGTATGAGACCCGTGACTGTACGTTGAGTTGATTTTCAAAGGTATGGTCGTACTTTAGCTCAAAAAAAGTAGCCTGATCATGCCCATTTTGATTTGGATTATTAAAAAGTGCGCCAAAAGAAGCTGTAGGGACATCTTTGTTTCTATTTAGATGTAATCCTTGGAATGAAAAATCTCCGTAAGCCGCTTTAAGCATTAGTTTTCGGTCACGTTCGCCATCATTGCCACTACTCAGGCCATTATTGTGGTCTGAATCGTCAAATTCCTTAAAGTAAAGCTTGTTAAAGCCTTGGCTGTCGTAAAAAGTGCCGGTAACGAAGGCTTCAAGGCCGTTTTTAAAGCGGTTGCCAGCGCTTATACTGGTTTTATGGGTGTCATTGCTGCCATACGAAAACTTAATGTTAGCGCCATGTTGGTCGCGCCCACGCTTGGTGATGACATTGATTACGCCGAATACCGCGCTGGTACCATACAACGAGGAGCTGGGGCCGCGCACCACTTCCACCCGTTCAATAATATCCAGGTCAACCGGAAAACCTTCAGAGGTATCAAAGGCATCGAACATGCTGTCGTTATAACGATGTCCGTCTATCAGCAGCAATAATCGGCTATTGTAGTCTGATGGTAAGCCGAATCCGCGTGCTCCTGCAAACCCATAAGCTCGATCACTGGTGCTATAAAATCCCCTGAGACTTGAGAGAATTTGGCTAAAGCTACGGTAGCCGTATTTTTTTATTTCATCTCCCGTCACAATGCTGATAGACGCAGGTGCCTTAGTGACTTTTTGCTCGTACTTGGAAGCGCTGTAAACCGAGGGAATGTCTTGAAACAAGGGCGTGTTATTGCTGTTTTTCAGAGGGTCTAGCGCAGCAAATTCATCCACGGCAAAGGCGAGGGATTGCGTAAGAATAGCAATAATAAGAATCAATCCAGTAGGTGTGTGGTACTTCATAGCTGCTACATCATCGCCGAATAACATTAAGTAAATATAGATTATATTTTGGAAACTAGGGGGATAAGTGAATATTTTTTGTGCCTACATGTAGTGTAACGGAATCGAGGTGTATCGAAGCCCATAACGCATTGATTTTAATTATTTACATCAAGGTTACGGCGCTTTAATAACGAACTAGGTTTCATGGAGCAGTTATGTTGGTTTCTTAAATAAATATTATTGCCAATAAAAACATCCAAAATAATGTCTAAACTGGTTCTATTCTTTGTTTAACTACAAAACCAATAGGCGTATTAACTTGAGCAAACCAGTAAATGATAATAACCGTATTTTAAAGTCTATAACCCATGCCCGTGATTTAGGCATTATTCAACTGAGAGTTGACTCCGACTCTTATGATGGCCGCACCGTAAGAGTGCAAGACAAGGATCTTATTCATTTCGGAAATTGCAGCTATCTGGGGTTAGATACCTGTGAGTCATTAAAACTTGGTGCCATTGACGCAATCGTTCGTTATGGAAATTTTTTCGCGAGTTCGCGGCAATATATCGGATTAGGGCTAAACGAAGAACTTGAGGCCCTGTTGGATCAAATCACAGGCCATCATTGTTTGATATCCCAGACTACTTCATCAGGTTCGTTATCAGCCATACCGGTTATTACTACACCTAATGATTTAATTGTTCTCGACCACCAAGTACATACCTTGGTGGTCGAGAACAATTAAATCATTAGGTGTAGTAA